>JASFJP010000013.1:0-18119 GCA_050121225.1 Desulfobacterales bacterium | reverse complement strand
CCGTCTTCCGTATAATAAAGGGTGCGGGCATTGCCGCCTAACACGGCGCTTTGTTCCACCAGGGTGGCTTCGAATTCCTGTTCAGCAAAAGCAAGGGCCGCCGTGAGGCCGGCGAGACCACCCCCGATCACCAGCGCGCTTTGAACCACTTTATACGAAGTGTCATAAAGCGGCTCCAGAAGACGTGCCCGGGAAACCGACATGCGCACCAAAATTTTAGCCTTTTCCGTGGCCGCCTGCGGTTCGCCCTGATGAACCCAGGCATCCTGTTCGCGAATATTGGCCAGCTCAAAAAGATATGGGTTGAGACCTGCATCGCGCAATGTGTTGCGGAAAAGCGGTTCATGGGTACGAGGTGTACATGATGCCACCACCACCCGATTGAGGTTATGCGCACGAATTGCATCTTTAATTTCCTGCAACTGATCTGTGGAACAGGCAAACATACAATCGGTCGCATAGCTCACATTGGGAAGCGTGCGCACATACTCGGCAACCGCTTCAACGTCGACAGTCCCGGCGATGTTGATTCCGCAATGACAGACAAAAATGCCGATTCGAGGTTCTTCTTTGCTGACATCGCGTTCGTCAGGGATGGGGTGAGCGGCAACCAGCGATCCTCTTGCATCGGCCAGCAGGGCCGTGGCTCTCTCTGCGGCGCAGCTGCCCTGCTGCACGGAGTCCGGAATATCTTTGGGACCCTGGGCAACACCACATACATAGACACCCGGTCGAGAGGTCGCCACCACGTCCAGCGGGTCAGTGACGCAGAAACCATGCGCATTTAATTGGAGACCGATGCGTTGAGCCAGTTGCACAAAAGAAGGGTTCGGGCAAAGACCGACGGAAAGGACGACCAGATCATAAAGGTCCTCCCGGATTTGATGGTCGGGCGAGGCATAGCTAATGCTCAATGTATCATCCTCCGGGTTTGGAATCACCCTGGAGATCATGGATCTAACATAGCGGACATCATTTTCAGATATGGATCTCTCATAAAAACGATCAAACCCTTTGCCGTGGGCCCGGATATCAATATAGAAGATAGTGGTGTCAATATCGGGAGTATGTTCCCTGGTGATCATTGCCTGTTTGGTGGCGGACATGCAACATACAGCAGAACAATACTCCTGACCGATATGGCTGTCCCGGGAACCGACACACTGAATCCAGGCGATACTGCGGGGGGAGGTGCCGTCGGAAAGACGCTGGATATGTCCCTGAAAGGGACCGGCTGCCGAAAGGATTCGTTCGTATTCCAGGCTGGTAATAACATTGGGCCAGCGGCCATAGCCGTATTCCCCCTTTAGGCCGGCGTCAAAAGCCTTAAATCCGCCCGCCAGAATAACAGAACCGGTTTCGATGACCACCGTTTCTTCTTTCTGGGCGTGGGTTTTTGTAGTGACCGCCTCGGCCTTACAGGCCGCCACACATTGCATACATTCACAACAGCCTCCACAGTCAAGGCAACGGGCGGCCTCATTTTGGGCGCATTTCTCATCCGCCAGCAGATTGACTTCTTCAAATCCTGTAAATCTTTTTTCCAGCGGCAGAGTCCGGGGTGTGAGGCGTTCCGAGACGGGTTCATCCTGCGGTACCCCGACCCAATTCTTTCCCGCGGGAGGTTTCTCTTGCCGTTCAGCAGGCAGTTCCGCACCCTGCACATATTGGGCAATATATTTGGCTGCTCTTTTCCCGGCCGCAACGGCTTCAATCACCGTGGCAGGACCGGTGATGACATCGCCGCCCGCAAAAATTTCTGCCCTATTGGTCTGAAGCGTCTCAGGATTGACTGATAGAAGATTCCACCTTGACATCTCCAGGCCATGATCATCCCCCAGGAGATCGAAATCCGGCGCCTGTCCGATGGCTGGAATAATGTGATCCGTTTCAATAAGGAATTCAGAACCTTCAATGGGAACCGGCCTTGGTCGGTCCGTATTATCCGCTTCTGTCAGGCGGGTTCGAGTGCACCGGATGGCGGAAACTTGACCGTTTCCACCTATGATCTCCACCGGCGCAACTTGAAAATGGATTTTGACCCCTTCCCTTTCGGCCTCCACAACCTCTTCCGGTTCAGCCAGCATTTCTGCCCGTGAGCGGCGGTAGATGATGTGGGCAGCACGGGCTCCTAATCGGAGCGCCACCCGAGCGCCATCCAGGGCGGAATGGCCCCCGCCGATAACCACGACACGGCCTTCTATCTTTTTTAGTTTTCCTGAATGAACTTCTCGTAAAAAAGAGGCGGCGTCAGAAACACCATGGGGACTCTCCTCCCCGGGTATCTTCAGCTTCAAACTTTTCCAGGCACCGATGGCCAGAAAAATGGCAGCAGCCCCGTCTTTTTGGAGGTCGTCTAAGGTGAGGTCCTTGCCAATGGTTGTAAGGGTATGAATTTTAATACCGTAGCGCTTGAGATTTGCGATCTCTGCATCTAATACAGACCGGGGAAGACGGTGTTCGGGAATGCCATAGCGCAGCATACCACCGGCCTCCGGCATGGACTCATATACCGTCACCTTATACCCGTCGAGGGCCAGGAAATAGGCAGCGCTGAGTCCGGCCGGTCCGGAACCGATGATGGCTATAGTTTCATCTCGTGGTCTGATATCTGGTAGCGGAATTTCACTAAGTTTGACGTGATCCGCGGCGACTCTTTTTAGGTCCCTGATGGAAATAGCCTCGTCCATTTCAAGGCGGCGGCAACTTTTCTCACAATCCCGTGGACAAACCCGGCCAAGTACACCGGGAAACGGCAAATCCTGCATGATTATTTCAAGGGCTTCTCGGTACCTGCCCAACTTGACCATCGCTACATAAGCCTGAACATTAAGGTTCGCCGGGCAAGACGTGCGGCAGGGTGCGGGGTCATATTTTTCGATGGTATAACTGTTCGGAACGGCCTGGGGGTATGATATGTAGATCGCCTTACGATTTACCAGTTGCATGTCATGTTCGCCGGGTCTCAGCACCGGACAGACTTCGGCACAATCTCCACAGGCAGTACATTTCAAAGCATCAATGTAGCGCTCCTTCTTTTTGAGCGTCAATTGAAAGCGACCCGGTTCCCCTTTGACATCGAGGACGTCAGTATAAGCGAGAATCTCGATATCGGGATGGTTGGCCAATTCCGCCAGCTTAGGGCCCATCATACAGGAAGAGCAATCGTTGGTGGGAAAGGTTTTGTCGAGCTGGGCCATGACACCGCCCACATTCGGCCTTTCTTCAACCAGATGCACCTTAAAGCCGGAATTTGCGATATCCAGGGCGGTTTGAATCCCCGCAATTCCGCTGCCGATAACGGTGACCGATCCGACTTTCTCGATGGGATGGTTGGGTTGATCTTTGTCCATCAATTATTCCAGAGGTTCAGTTCCTGCAAAAGAGAAAATGGTTCCGTTATATGACGGGAGATCCAATGTTTCACGCCCTTGACATGACAAGCCAGGCCGATCAGCTCGGTGAAATAATAAACCGGTAAAGAAAACCGTCTGCCCCAATCGGCCTCAATCTTTTGCTGATACATATCGAGATTCGCCTGACACATCTGACAGGAAACCACAATTGCTTGGGCACCGACCCGCTGGGCCATATCGTAGAGTTTTCCCACTAGTTGCGAGACGATATCCAAGCGCGAAAGGACCTGGCTTGCTCCGCAACAGTCGGTTTTAAAAGGCCAGGGGACAGGGGTTGCGCCAAGATTCCGGACGATTCGATCCAGGGCCTGAGGGTCCTCGAAGTCATCAGCCCCAGTGACCTCAGGCGGTCGACTGGCCATGCAGCCATAATAACAGACGACTTTTAACCCAATGAGTGGTTTTTTTACCTGTTTTGCGGTTTCTGCCAGCATCTTTTCGGTGGCCAAGAAATTTGCCAGATCCAGGATATGAGGCAACGACCCTTCCAATTTAATTCCGTATCGTTGCGCGTGATCTCCCTTAAGGGTCTTTGCGGCCGTTTTTAATCGATTAAAACACATGGGGCAGGGAACCAGCATGTCCGCATGGGGCAAATTTGCAGCCCGATTCAGGGTCCGTCCCGCCAGCTCAATACTTGCCCGCTGATCGATGCTGTGGGCCGCCGTGGCGCCGCAGCAATTCCAATCAGGAATTTCGTCCAGCTGGATGTCCAGGGCAGCGCAGATTCCGAGTATTGACTCGGCATAGTCCCTTGCGGTTCCCTGTAGCGAACAACCCGGATAGTAGGTTACTTGCATAATTGGTATATCTGCGTCATTTATTTAAAGACAGATAGCTTCATCACCATTGGTTAAAAGGAGCTATAGTGTTGGCGTAGCAACGTGGTGGAATGTTGGGTAATATGCTGAATTCAATATATTATATTTATATAGAATTTCCTACAACGCCACTACTGTGCAGCTTTTAATACAACGATGTCGCTCTCCTTCACGGATCCTGTCAAAGCCGTGTATTCCGGACCCGGTTTTCACTATTGTTTGCGTTGCGCAAGAATTTTTCGAACTTCATTTTTTCCGCTGATGGATTTTGGCAAGAGAGGCAATCGTCCTTTGGAAAACATCTGAAGACCCAGTCTCCAATCATGGCGCCATGTCCCGGAGTTCCACTTTTCTAGAAATTTTCCGCTTTTGAGCAAATAGGCCGGCATGAGGGTTGTTTCGTAAAGACGCCCCCATTTTTTTATGTTGTTCAGAAAGGTTTTATGCAATGCCAAAATCTGGGGCTGGGAGGAAGGTAGACCCTCGCGAAGTGCCATTTCTTTGAGACAGTCCATCAACTCCGCAATTTTTACATCATTCGGGCAACGCGTGGTACACGTCTCACAGGCCGCACAAACCCAAATCGTTCGACAACCCAACACCGTTTGCCGTTGCCCTAAATTTACCATGCGAATCACTTCGTCCGGATAGAGATCCATGGCAAAGGTAACCGGGCAACCATTGGTGCATTTGCGGCATTGAAAACATGCTCCCGCTTGAAAGGGCCCTTGGGTTTCGACCTGCTCTAAAAGGCGGTAATCTGGATCTAAGAATTTGGGGGACATGAAATTTGACTAATGTTCTCTACGCTTGCCAAAATTTGCCGTAGTACCACTTTCGATGTGGTATAAGAGGCATTCATAGCAGTTTCAGCGTATTGAGACTAATAACATGATTAAGAGCAATTCATCAAGGAAAATCCCGTTTAACTCAGGCAAATATGAATCATTTGCGGTGTCAAATCTCATGCGTAAGAACTTTATACATGATGGGTGTCGCATATTTTTATTCCTGGATGGGCGCTAACTATCAATCTCTCGTAAACGTGATGAGATAATTGTACGGTCCGATATCGATTACATGATCTTTTTTAAAACCATCGCTTGTCAACAAATCTGCGACATCTTCTGGAGACAGGCGTATGGGCTTGGGAGGACCCGGAGGACCATCAATTTTTTTGAACTCTACAATCGCCAACAAACCTTTGGTTTTTAAAACCCGGACAACCTCCTGCATGACTTCCTTGGCAATGTGATCCTCAACAAAATCGTGCAACACCGTAGCCAGCAGGCAGACATCCACCGATTGATCGTTCAGCGGGATTTGTCGGCCGACATCGCTGACAAAAGCGCGAACGTTGGAATAATTCTTTTCTAGCGCACGTGCTTTCAGCTCCTCGATTCCGTCGGCCCACAAATCAACTCCAAACACCGTACCGGTAGACCCGACGATTTCCGCAGCTTTCAGACAATAGGCTCCTCTGCCGCAGGCCACATCAAGGAAGCAAATACCTTTCGGTAAATCAAGCTCTCTGAAGCAGGTATCGACATCGATAAGTCCAAAACTGCTTTTGCCGGCTCCGGTTGGTTTGCGATCGTGGGTGTCGGCCATGGTTATAATCCCTTTCGAATGTTGGTTTAAACGTTGTTGATATGCTCTCGACCAGTTTAATTTCCGCCTGGGAACTCATTAGTCGGCACATCGATCTGGCGTAACGACCATCCGGTAATTTAGAGGGTCGGACGAATACACCATCGCCGAGCTCGATTGTATAAAAAGACATACATACCTAGCAGCAGAAAAACACTATCACGTGCGATCACAGATACCATGGATGGTTCATTCCCGGATAATTGCGGCGCAAAACAGCCGCAATCAAATGCATGACCTCTTAAAAGATTGATGGATAGAAAAACAATGAAAACCACAAGCATCGCATTGATAATAAGAACTGCAGATCGCGGGAAAATGCCTAAAATCAGGAATATACCAGCCGTCAGCTCGACGAAGGGTACGATAATGGCGCTCAGGTTGATGATCGCCGCCGGAAACAGATCGTACCCGTATATTATTCGCGCAAATTCGGCAGGTTCCATAATCTTGTGGTAACTGGCATAAATAAATGTAAATCCCAAAATCCAGCGCGCCAGTATTTCAATCCAGCTGTTACCGATAACATGTGCAGCGGTTTTATTCAATTGGATATCCTTCTGCTTCCCAGCCCGGAAAACCGTCGATAAAGACGCTTACGTTTTCGTAGCCTCTGTATATTAGGAGCTGAGCCAGGTGGTGGCTGTCCTTGCAGGTTCTCCCCGAACAGTAGGTTATAATAGGAGTATTGAGAGAGTAGAACTCCAAAAACTCATCGATGAGTGCATCAAATTCTCCCGCCGGAAGTGATATTGCGCCTTTGATGTGACCGTATTCATAATCCTCGCGAGAGCGAGCATCGACGAAAAGAGCATTGCCACCGTCGTAAAACCGTTTGGCAAGAGTGGTATCACCGATTTCAAGATCATCGTAGACCACGTCGTTTTTGGCTTTTGCAGTGACCGTACCATGTGATGTCTCCCACTGACCAACCAATGCAATACCGGTCGGCGAAAAATTATTCATCAGAATTGCCGCCACGACCGCTATAGAAAGCAGAATACTCAGTTCTTTTGTTGTTTTCATTTTCTTCTCAAGCCTGATCAACGCCACGTCCTCTTGCTGTAAATGCCCGTGGCATTGTCAGAGGCATGGCACCCTACTGAAGAACTATATCCCAAACCATATAGGGATGTCCATGGCAAGACCGACATGTTTGAAATTTATCGAGCTATGCTTCTCATCGCGAAAATCAATAGGACGCGCCCAATTTAGCGATCAGCAGCTCCCGTCGTTGAGTAATATAAAAATATCTCACAGCAATGTCAATTTGAGGTCGACCTGATTTGAATCAAGGCGCGCAGAAGTGTTTTAGCCACAATGGGCTTAATTTGCTGAAGAGCTGAGTTTTTCAGGGAAGTACAGCGTAATGGTGGTGCCGATATTCGGAGTACTTTCAACATCAATTTTACCGCCGTGGGCTTGCATAATCGTTTTACACAAACTTAAACCCAAACCGTAACCACCGGTTGCTTTAGCGCGTGATTTGTCCACCCGGTAAAAAGGTTCAAAAATAAAAGGGAGTTCATCCTGTGGAATCCCAATTCCCTTATCCGCAATCCGCACAACAATGTCCGGTGATTCAACTTTCAGAGAAATGATTACCGATTCGCCGTCAGGATTGGAAAATTTGATTGCATTTGTCAAAATATTTTTAAACACTGTTTTGATCTGGTCCTGATCGACGTGGACCACTATTTCGCGGGGAGAATCCTCCAACACCACACCGGGGGGCTGTTGCTCAAAGCCAGGCAAAATCTCGGATAGAAGATGCACCAGGTTTATGGGCTCCAGCGTCAGCTTTCCGTGAAGATGATGCATCCGGGCCGTTTCTAAGATTTCATTGATCATCGTTTCCATCTCAATCACATCGTTTGTGATACTTTCCCGGGCCTGCCCTTGGGGCAAAAACTCAAGGGCCACTTTCATGCGGGTAAGCGGTGACCGCAGTTCGTGACTGATGTCCAGCAGCAGCTGTTCTTTGGTACGGAGCATATCCCGGATTCGTTCCGTCATGTCATTGAAGGCCGCGGCAAGATCCCTCATCTCAACGGACCCTTTTAATGGCAACTGATGTTTGAGGTTGCCCTGGCTGACTTCACGGACCCCATGATCCAACAAACGCACGGATCGTAATATCCACCTAATAGATAGAAATGCCCCCGTAAGAATCAAGGTTAGTAGGGAAAGTAAAATGATGACCAGACGACGTCGCTCCGGATCGAGATCGAGGTCCTTGTCCAACCAGAAGACAAATCGCCCTAATTCATGGGAAAATTCTATGAAGTGATGACCGTGATATCTGCCTACCCGAATGAGAGGATTTTCACTCCACTTCCGCCAGCGCGCTTTGGGGACCTCGGAAAAATCCTCGGCGGTCGACCACGTATTATTTGGGCCGTCATAGTAAATTTGCAGCGACGCCTGGTTGGCAATTAGTTTTGCTCGATCAAGTTTGGGGGGATTGCCTAAATCCGCAATAATATAGTTCAAGTACTGTAGGATGTTTTTATGAAGCGGACGCCCCGCGGCACTTCGATGGATCCAAAAGAAACCGCCGACGACCAGATTAATGCAAATACCGGTAAGAAAAATAATCAGCAGCAATTTGGTAAAAACCGAACGTATGATTCGCTTAAACCAGTTCATCCACAATTCACGTAACCTACCTTAAAACTCTGGTATTTTATGGAATTCGACTTACTTAATATCTGACTCATCATGCCTGCCGACGAACACATACCCGGTGCCCCATACGGTTTTGATAAATTTGGGGGCTTTGGGATCGTCATCGAGCTTCTGCCGCAAACGGCTCATCGTAATATCCACGGAACGGTTGAATGCCTCCCAGTCCATTCCCCTCAGCTCCTGCAAGATTTGGTCGCGATCAAATACTTTTCCCGGATTTTTGGCAAGCAGAGCCAGCGCAGCAAATTCATTGGTTGTTAATACAATGGGTTCCTCATCAAGTTTGACGGTCCGCCGGGTAAAATCTATTTCAAGATTCCCGAGGATCAGAGGCTTGGTCTCATCAATGTTGCGGGTGCGCCGTAAAACTGAATGGATTCTCGCCACCAGTTCCCTTGGCTCGAACGGTTTTGGCAGGTAATCGTCGGCGCCGAGTTCCAGGCCGACGACCTTATCCATCAACTCGCCTCTGGCAGTGAGCATAATAATCGGCACTGTGGACGTTTGTCGTATCGTTTTGCACACCTCAAAGCCATCCATTCCCGGAAGCATGACATCCAGTATGACCAAATCAGGCGTTTTCTGATTCAGCTTTTTCAAACCATCATCGGCATGGGTAGCGGTCACCGTCTTGAAGCCAAAATCGCTTAAAAAATCCGTGAGCAGCTGATTCAGCTTTTGGTCATCATCTATGATTAAAATATTCGCTGTCATAATTTCGAGCCCGTTCTTTGGCCACCAGTAGCGTTTATCTGACACCATTTTGTTAGAAAACTGCGTGTTTCAGGTGTCCGGTTTTCAATAACATGGACTGGGGAACTTAACCCAAAAGTTGAATCAGGGCCCCAATCTGATACCTATGCAATCGATTTATCGTTACACACACTGCGCCAAGGGTGTCGTTCACCAAAAGCACGGCCCTATGGAATGCTATGAATCTAGAAACAAGGTCTGCCCGTGTCTAAGGTTAACCCATCGGTCAAGAAGTCCTTCTTTTTCCAACTCCTCTTTGATCTGAATAGGCGGAAAATGTACCGGCTCATCTCCCAGACGAAATGTTCCCCAGTGTACAATCAATAGTTTTTGGGCATTTAATTCTTTAAACGCCTTCACCGTTTCGTGCGGATTGATATGGCTTTGGGCCATAAACCAGCGGGGTTCATAGGCTCCCAGGTTGAAAACAGCCAAATCAATTTTATACTCCTGTCCCAGTTGTTCAAAACCATCAAAGTAAGCCGTGTCGCCAGATATGTAGATCGTGTATCCACTGGCGGTTTGAATCAGGTACGAACCCCACAAGGATTGGTTAGGCCCCAATAGCGGATTTCGCATCGTCCAGTGATTGCATGGCAGAAGTGTAATTTTGCGTCTTCCATCATAATGCGAGTCATACCAGTCTAACTGGGTTCGGTTTTTCATGGATAGATCACTAAAGATTTGATTGTAACCCAAGGGGGTGATGATATGAGTATGTTTATTCAAGGATGCCAACGATTTTTCATCAAGATGGTCGTAGTGACCATGTGTGATCAGAACATGCTGCGGCTTTGGCATGCTCTGAAGATCAAATTTCAAAGGGGAAAAATCTTTGATAAACCAAAAGAGCTCAGAAAACACAGGATCTACGAGAATATACTGATCCATGTCTTTGATCATCACACTGGAATGTTTCAGAAATGTTATCGAAAATCCCCGGTGTTGTCGAACCGGTTCCCAGTCAATTGAAACGGGAATTATCTGTTCCCCATCATAATATTTTTTAAACCGATTCTCGCTAAAAAGTTTCCACCGCGCAACCTCCCAGAATCTTCCCTGTCGTTCCAGCCCCAGGGGATTCACAAAGCCTTTGAAACCATGATGTTTTTTTTCTTTGGCAACATGCCGAAGATTGCGCCCGTTCAATGGTTTATAGTGCAAGGACTCTTTGCCGGAATCAGGGGAAACCACCGCAGAAGATATCGGCGGCAATAAACTTAAAATAGACATGCTTTTTAATGTGATTAGAGATTGGTAAATAAAATGTCTGCGTGTCATAATCAGGATGCCTTTATTTTGCTAAATTCGATTGTTTGGTTTCTGGTTTTTGGTATAACGTATTCATAATCATATTTTTTTGTCAGGCTACTAATCAAAACACCAAATACTTAACGCTTTCGTGAAAAGATCGCTTACCTGAATTTTTACAATATCATCAGATCCAACTTCCGTATAATTTAAAAAATGATAAGCATCCTCGTATCTGAAGTCACCACCATAATTTTGATGCGTTGCAGCAGGTCGACTTCGTCATTTGTTTTGTCTCCTGCGAGCATAGGAGGACAGGCTAAGCAAGGTCGGCACGAAGCCGACCTTGCTGTGTCACGCGCAGAAGTTAACCCCGAAACTCAATCACACATCATTCATAGCTGCCATGATGACATTTTTTGAAGTCTTCCAATTTGGCAACTAGCTTTTCACGTTGTTCAGGAGTCAGCGTCTTGTGAAATTCGGCCAAACGAACCACCATAAGATCGATTAATTCAGTCATTTGGGCTCTGTGCTCATCAATGAGGGCCTTCACGCGCGTTTGATCAATCTCTTCACTGCGCAGTTGGACAACAAACTCCCTGTGTATTGTGTCTTTGTTGGCATGCATTTGCCTGCCTTTTTCCAATAATTCCTCTTTAATCTCATTCAGTTGCACTTTTTGATTTTCATCCAAATCCAAGGTTTCAGAGACGTAATCCACCATGAACTCTGCTTTTTGTTGGTGAGAATGACGGCGACATCCGGAAAAAAACAGAAGCCCTGACACAAGAACAGCTATCAATGTAATGGTTAAGCTCTTTCTAATCATGATTGCTCCTTTCTTGTTATAGTAATGTTTCTCGCGAATAAAAATGCTATCCTCAGAGGACAGTTTTATACTAACCCTATTTTTTCCCGAATGCTTTTCACCGGTGTAACAGTTTGTAACAATATGTAACGACGACAATGAAAAAATAATGTTTTCTCTGGCACTCGCTGTGGTCTTATCCGGGATAGCAACCACCGGCCTGTCGGCTCTGGCGCAGACAAGCCCTGAAAATGATGTCCAATCAAAAACAGTACCAGGCCAAATTGCCCCGCAGCTGCAGAATATAGGACCCCACCAATTTCTCGTCACGACAAAATCGGCACGTGCTCAACTCTTCTTTAACAAGGGGATGATGCTGGTTTATGGTTTTAACTATTCAGAAGCTACTTGGTCTTTCCAGGAGGCAACGCGCTTCGATCCGGAGTGTGCCATGGCCTACTATGGAATGGCCTTGGTTTTAGGCAACATGGCTGTGTCCCCAGAATCCGAACCACAAGCCTATGATCTGATTCAAAAAGCGATTGCGCTGAAAAAAACGCTACGGAAAGAGAATAGGCTTATATCGAGGCACTGGCGGTGCGCTATTCCGCGGACGAAAACCCCAACCGCAATGAACTGGATCGCGCTTCATGGGGGACACGCAAACCAAAATAGCAGCAAAGGGAACAGCAGTGTCCGAAAACTAAACAGTTTTCATTCGCATTGAAAAATATCTAAAGTTTAATAAAAAATCGCCGATAAGAGGATATGGGAACTTCTCGGATTGGGGGCGCCTCATTTCTGTTATCCACCATCACTGGAAAATGGTATTATCCAGAATGACCCAAGATCCGGATGTTTCTCGTTTTTCAGTTCAAGCACGTGAACAGCTGTATTTTTGCGATCAATGCATTTAACAACTGTTTGAATCTTCAGGGGGAAATTTCTGAGCCATCGCTGGTACCGATGGCGCGGAATATTCAATCGTCCGTCATCCTTATTTAAGGGTATCTATTATTACCTGAATCTTGCATCGTGAAAAATTCAGGTATTAGTTCAAAATAGCAAGATCCCACATTCCATTCACAGGTAAAAAAGGAGGTTATCGATGAAAGGAATTATTGCCAAGGGATCACTTATTTTCAGCTGTCTTGTGGTACTCATTTCATTGACTGGATGCAGTCCAAAGTGTGTGATTAGAGGACGTGTGGTAGATGCAGAAACCCAACAGCCTATTGAAGGAGCTGCCGTGGCAATCAAATGGCTGGAGGATGGATCCGAACAGGGTCCCTCGAAACTCTCGACATATGATACGACCCAAGCGCTTTCCGATAAGGCGGGTGTTTTCAAGATTCCAGAATATCCTGAAAAACATTATATTTTAGGGATTTACAAGAGCGGCTACATCTGTTGGAGCAACAGGGACATATTTGTTGAATCCAATGAGAACAATGATACGGAAACATACAAACAGCGCTATGGGCACCAATTGAAGGATGGTGTCGAAATCAAATTAACGCCTCTCAAAAACGGAATGTCAAAGGATCTGCATGCCGGCTTCACAGTTATGGTCGCCGGAGAAAGTACTGACACCACAGACGGTCCGTTTAACCAGGCAATCAAATCCGAGTACCGGCTATGGCGCGAAAATCTTCGGGAAAATTTTCAGAAAAAATTTGGGAAAAAACCAGCATTGGGCGCCGAATTGCCACCTGAATAAAACTACAACTGATTGCTGATCTCTGAGTTTGGCTACCGGCGTCTGATACAGATTGATGGTTCTGGAATAAGACTACTATCCGTTGACAATGGGTTTCGATGCCGAGTCGATGTCAACTGACCGCGGTCACTATTCATATGCGACAACACGAATTAAACCAATGGTGCCGCTATCATCCGATGTACAGGTATCGCTGACCGAAACAACCCTTTGCACCTTGTTCTCTTGGATGAATTTGTTGACCATCGAGTCGAGCTCTTCAAGTTCTTTTCTGGCCTGAAATATTTTTAGCGGGCTGGCGAAAGTTTTGACTTTGATCATTGAAAATCCTCCTTTTACATATAATCAATTGGCTCGAGCCCCTTGCGCCTCCGAGCCGCTTCTAACAGACCCACTGTTCCTGTCATCATATTATCTCCCAAAGGTGCTCCGTATTCAATCGGCAGTTTCGAGGATTCAACCAGGCGCCGCTTGGGTCCGGTAGCAATAATCACGTCAACCGATTCAAATTCAAAAGCTGTGCGAACATAGGCCCCATGGCCTCCTTCCTTAAGAATCTGACCGTGTTCTAAATTTCCATTGCACAGGTCCACCAGCAACTGCTCGAGACGGTCAACGGTTATATCCTGAGTATGGTACTCGAAGAAGCCGGCAATTTCATCACCAACCATGGTGCCACCAACAGTGTGCGAGGTCGCCACATCCAGTATGACATAGCGGTCTCTCCGCTTTGCAAGAATATCCATTGAACCGCCAAGAAGCGCTGCCATTCCGCTGTCCATGACATAAATTTCTTTGGTGGGAAGCGCTTCAGCGCTTTTAGCAATGCAACGCAGGCGATTCATAGGCTCAGGCACGTCTTCTGCGTTAAAAAGTAAAGTCTGCGGATACGGCTTCTTTTCGAGCAAGGTCGTAAACATCGTATGACGAAAGTCCAGATGCGAGATCCCTGGTGGCGGGACACCATGATCCTGGGCACAAACCGCGACGGTATCGAAATCGAAGGGCACGCCGAATCCTTCGACAATCCGTTGCAGACGATCAACTTCGAGGTCACCCAAAATTACGGAAGTATAGTTTTCAGCTTCACGAAGATCCTCGGCCTGTGGGTTTTCTACCACCTCGATCCCCCAGTTTCGAACGTTATCCAGATTGTGATGAAGCGTGGCCGCTGCCGCAACAGACATCACAACCTCGGCTTCCTTGGCTCGCTGTTTTAATACTTCGGTGATCGGGCCTCCGCCCATCTCATTTCCGGTAATCACTAAGTTTCCAGGGATACCGGCAGTCTTTTCAGCAATGGTTCTAACCGGCGATTTAACAACGGCCTTGTAGTGCAGGTCCGTGTCTGTATCGTAGAATAAGATATCCATTGTCCCGGCGCCGATGTCCACCATTAGCAGTCGACTCATGTTATGGGATCTCCTTTAATTGATACCTCAAATTCAAGGTAATAAACTGTTTATTTTCCAAGGGAGCTCTTTCAGGTTTAAAAAAAGCCATCGTTCTCATCTGTGAATATCTGTGTTCATCGTGTGTCCAATAACGTATTGAATTAAAATAAAATCAGTTTTTGCGAACCAAACTCATCAAAGCAACTGCTAAACAGCTCATCACTACGTTAATAACAAACGCATGGTTGTAAACCCCGGTTGAATCACGAAGCATCCCGGTGACCCAGTGGGTCAAAATCGCGCCGATTCCATAAAACGGTGTCCAGGCTCCCATAACCGTACCCATAACATCTCTAGGAAAATAGTCCCCGGCACAAGCACCATAAATCGGGAACGTCGCTCCGTAAAAAACAGCCAAACATCCGATTAATACAAACAGTAATTGCCAGGAATCGCCGATGATCAAAATTCCCACTAGCGAGAGAGTGATAATGGCATTCGATATAATGATGGTAGTTTTTCGTCCGAGATAGTCGGATAGCGGCATCACGGTCAGCACACCTACAATCTGGCAGATACCGTGAATGGTTGCCAGCAGACTGGCCGTTTCCAACGGAAGGTTCAACTGGTATTTGGCGTAATCCACCATGAACGTCGTAATGCCGTAAAGGCTGTAAGCGATGGCAAAATAGGAAAGACCGATCAGATAGAACCGGTTATTTTTAAATAATGTGGCAAGCGCTAAATTCTTTCCAGACCTACCTTCTTCGGAATTCAGTTTATTATTATCATGGTTTTCACCCCAAGGCCTGGTACCGGTCTGGAAGGGGTCACTCCTTAAAAAAAAACCGTTTACCGCGACCATAGCAAGCGCCATTACTCCTAAAAAATACCAGGAATGACGCCAGCTCCAGTTTTCTACAATCCAGGGGAAGGCTGCCCCCATTGTGGCAAACCCAAGGCCATATCCTGTGGAAAGGATACCCAGGGCAAATCCCCGGCGATGAAACGCAAACCAGCGCTGGACCAGCGTGATAACCGGCACCCAAAGTCCCGAAGCACCGAGACCGGCAAATCCGAAAAATATGCATGCGGTTCCCAGGCTGTTTACAGCACCCATCATTAATACTCCAAAACTGAGAACGCCCAGACAAATGGTTATCACACGTCTCGCACCCAGTCGATCAGTCAAATATCCGGTGAATGGGGTCATCGCAATGTAGGAGAACAGATAAGCATTGTATATTGAGCCTCCCCCGGCTCGGCCAAAGCCCAGGGTTCGGATCATCTCGGGTAACACGACGCCGTATCCCAAACGCACAGAATAGTTTATAAAGAGATCTATAAAGCCAATGCCGAGAATCACCCATGCCCAGTGAAACGCTATCTTTTTCGCCAATGTCTTCCTCCTCTCACAATTTCGATTTACACTTTTTCATGATGCGGTTTCAAGAGAATAGTCGCAAATGTGATAAAAAATGATTTGAAAGGTGGTTCTTTCTTTGCTAAGGAGATCCAACTTTCTCGAAACACCGTGGTTCAACCTTAGTGCTTCGATTCGCAATTACAGTGACATATAATTTTTGCCCCAACTGTTGCAATTGCCTACTCAGCACTAAGTCCTGAGGGAGTAAATACGTCATCGTATTTACGGATCGATGGACTTAGTCGGCAAGCATATAAAGAGAAATCACATTTACCAGGGTAAATTACCAAAATTCATGTGATAACGTTTTTTGAGCTTGGGTACACAAAACCACAAAACATATTAAGAATTTATTGAAAACGCCGATATTCTCATCGTGTCTTAATAATTGCCCGATACGTTTCAATTCGTTATCGTTTCTTAACTTCCTATAGTCATTGAATTTCGTAGCCGCTAAAAAATATGAATGCCATCATTGCCAGTGACCTGCATATCGGATCTCGCTATTTTCAATCTCAAACCTTCGATGGGTTTCTCGAAAACCTGCCGGATGATCATGAACTGATCCTAAATGGAGATATTATCGACAGTCCCTATGCGAAAATGAAACCATCACACCAACGCATCCTCGATCGACTTGAGCAACTATCTTACAGGCAGAAAGTGGTCTGGATCCGGGGTAATCATGATAATGGGTATTTGCCGAAAAATTCCGGGAAAATAGATTTTAGGCGCCTTTACACCATTGGGAATCAACTCTTGATCACCCATGGTGATGATTTTGATGACGTTCTGCCTCGCAGTCGATTGTTTATGATCGTATTCAAAATGATGCACGAACTAAGAGTAAAAATGGGAGCGAGACCAGTGCATGTGGCGGAGTATGCCAAAAATTGGGAGGTTCTATATAGGGTTCTTCGAAAGAGTGTTATGATAAACGCTGTAAATTTTGCTATCGAAAACGGTTTTAAAGCCGTCACTTGCGGCCACACGCATTATGCAGAAGATAGGATTTATTGCGGAGTTAGGTACATAAACACAGGGGCCTGGACAGAATTTCCGGCGCATTACCTTCAAGTTCGTTCTGATGACATGATGCTAAATAGGGTAGAAAATTCTTCAGTCGTAAAAGGTATGCAATCCCCGATTTCAAATAAAGTCAGTACCACCATTCGCTTCAACAAAAACCACTTCGGACCGCATATTTCCCCTTAATAATCAGTTCGTTTCAGATATTTCTTCGCACCAAGAACAACGTATTCCCGGTCACGCTCAGGCTGCTTAACAGCATGGCGGATACCGCAATCAGGGGGTTGAGCAGGCCGCTCATGGCAAGAGGAATGCTGACGGCATTGTAGAGGAATGTAAAGGCAAGATTCTGATAGATTTTCCGGTTGACCTGTTTGGCAAAATTTAAAAATTCAAGTATTTGAGAAGGTTCACCCCGCATCAGAGTAATGTCGGCAGCCTCCTTGCTCAGCTGACCGCCTGAATGAATGGAAATGGAAAGATCCGCCTGCACCAGCGCCGGCGCATCATTGATCCCATCGCCCACCATCGCAACCCGATGTCCCTGTTGCTGCAAATCGAAAATAAAGCGAGATTTATCCTGGGGTAGCAGACCGCCGAGGGACCGCTGAATACCGATTTTGTTTCCGATAGCCCTTGTAGCGTGCTCACCATCGCCGGAGACCAGAGCCAGGCGCAATCCCCTGGTGTTTAATTCTTGCACCGTTTGCAGAGCATCCGGACGCACGCTATCGCCAAAAACAAAAATTGCTGCCAGTTGGCCATCGATTCCCAAATACACTAAAGAATGATTGGCTGTTGCATCCATAACTGCCGCAGCCCCCAGATTATTATTTCCCTTTAATTCCTTTTCTAGAAATTCTGCCGAGCCGATTTTTATGGTTTGGTCGTTAAATTTGCCCTGGATACCTTTATCATCGATCTGAATGTCGGTCAGTGAGATCGGCTGAACGTTTTTAGCCCCCGCCTGATTGACAATTTCAATTGCGATGAAATGTTCGGAATCCTTTTCCAGTCCGGCGGCCAATGCCAGCGCCTGATCACTGGTGAGTGACTCATCGCAGATGATATCCAGCAAATTCCACTTTCCGGTGGTGATGGTGCCGGTTTTGTCGAACACAAAGGCGGTAGCTCTTTCGGCCTGCTCGAAGGCGTTGAAA
>JASFJP010000012.1:0-18632 GCA_050121225.1 Desulfobacterales bacterium | reverse complement strand
CAATGGTCATCACGGCTGCAGTAGGCGCTCCTTCGCTTCGGCACTGCTCTCATAAATATGAGGCGCAACATCCCTTTTTTTGAGGGCGTCTCCCAGCTTCATTCGCAGGAATGTACTGGTCGTGTAACGGGTCACTCCCGAATAATAGGTGTTAACCAAATATTTGACCATATCGGTATATTCATCAACAATATCGGGCAGAATAGTGAAATTGTCATAGTTGACAATCGTGTAAACTTTCTTGTCCAACGGGGCTACGATCTTTTCCACCGCATCTTTGATATCCTGAACCTTCTGACTTGTATTGACGGCAAATCCTTCAAAATTCACAAAGAACAGATTCTCTTGCGGATCGTATGTCAGGCGTTCATCCAACGTTAGGGTGAGCAGGTCATCCTTCAAACCCATGGGTTCCGGCTTGAAGATTCGCGCATCCATCAGACGTGGCGAACCTTTGATAGCGGGAGTGAAGTCCATTAAGGCCAAAATATCCTTTTCCAGATCAATGCCGGGTGCGATTTCGGCAATCTCCATCCCCTGTTCATTCAATTTGAATACACACCGTTCGGTAACGTAAAGCACCGGTTGGTTTTTTATCCGGGCATATTTACCGCTGAAGGTCACATGTTCGACCTGATCGACAAATTTTTTTGTTTTACCCTCCTGTTCGATGTTGATTCGATCATCATCTAATGACACTTTCAAGCCTGCGGCCGTGAATGTACCCAGAAAAATGACTTTTTGGGCATTCTGGCTGATATTGATAAACCCGCCCGCACCGGCTAATTTGGGGCCGAATTTGCTGACATTCAGGTTTCCCTCTTTGTCTGCCTGGGCCAATCCTAAAAATGCCATATCCAGGCCGCCGCCGTCGTAAAAATCGAATTGACTCGGCTGATCGATGACAGCCTCTGTGTTGGTGGCAGCACCGAAGTTTAATCCTCCTGCCGGAACTCCGCCGATGACCCCGGGTTCGGCAGTGAGGGTGATGTAATCAAGGATTTTTTCTTCGTTGGCAATATTTGCGATTCCTTCCGGCATTCCGATCCCCAGATTGACCACACTGTTCGCCTTTAGCTCAAACGCCGCCCTTCTGGCAATGATTTTGCGAGGACCCAGATCCATGATTTCGATGGATTGCACAGGAATCTTTACTTCGCTGCTAAATGCAGGATTATATATCTCCGCAAATGTCTGCCAGTGATTTTCCGGCCGGGACACGACCACACAGTCCACCATAATGCCCGGTATTTTGACCTGACGTGCATTCAGCGACCCGCGGTCGGCGACTCTTTCGACTTGAACCATGACAAAACCACCTGAGTTTTTTGCCGCCGTGGCAATCGCCAGAGACTCAAGGGTTAGGGCCTCCTTTTCCATGGTGACATTGCCGTCCGTATCAGCGGTGGTACCGCGCAAAATGGCCACGTTAATTGGAAATGTTTTATAGGCGAGATATTCTTGGTTATCAAAGGTGATAACCTCAATAATGTCTTCCGTGGTCAACTCATTGATTTTGCCTCCGCCGTTTCTCGGATCGACAAACGTACCCAAACCAACCGTTGTAATCGTTCGGGGTTTATGCGCAGCCGTATCCCGATACATGTGCGAGATCACACCCTGGGGCAAATTATAAGCGATAATTTTATTTTCCACCGCCAATTTTTGCAGTTTTGGAACCAGGCCCCAGTGACCCCCGATCACCCGTTTTACCAGGCCTTCGTGACCTAAGTGATTTAATCCCCGCTCAGCGCCGTCTCCTTGACCGGCAGCATATAGCAGCGTCAGGTCTCTCGGTTTCCCGGTGCTCAAAAAATACTTCTCAAGTTCAACGGCAATTTCCTCAGCAAACCCAGTGCCTACGAACCCACCCGTGGCAACCGTATCCCCATCTCTGATGACACGCACGGCATCTTCTGCAGCGACAACCTTCCCTTTTCGAGCTCGTGCACCCGGCAGGGTTGAAAGCAAAGGATGATTTTTCACTAAATCAGGGGCACTTCTCGACTGAGTCATTTTGGGCCTCCTTTGACTAAGAGTTCGATTGGTTTTTCATAGTTGGCAATTTCTCAAGCTGTAATTCATATTGATACACTATAAAAAAACTATACTCCAATACGCAATCGAAAATTGACATGAGGTTCCTTTTTAGTTAGCATCACTTTTTCTTTTTACCGATGAAATTATTTAAGGATACGCTATGATTATTGGCTTAGACGTCGGCGGAACCCATACCGATGTTGTTCTTCTAGACCACGATGGACTCAAAAAAGAAATTAAGGTTCCCACCGATATGAATAGCTTGTTTAATTCGGTTCTCGCGGGTTTGGATGCAATTACCGAAAACATTGATTCGACGCGTATACATCGAATGGTTTTAAGCACAACGCTTACCACGAACGCCATTGTGCAAAAAAAACTTCCACCGGTGGGTATGATCGTTTCAAGTGGACCTGGAATCAATCCGGAATATTTCCGCACCAATTCCCAGTATTTTGTTGCCTCGGGTTCCATCGACCACAGAGGGCGGGAGGTTGAGCCGATTAATCCAGATAAAATTCATGAAATTGCCGCACAATTTAAACACGAGGGAATTCGGATTGTAGGAGTTGTCGGGAAATTTTCCGTTCGCAATCCATCTCATGAATTGCAGATAAGCAACCTATTGAAGGTATCTTTTGAAAAGATTTTCATGGGTCACCGGATATCCGGAAATCTAAATTTCCCCCGCCGCATTGCCACGACATTTTTGAACGCATCCGTTTATCCTATTCACACAGAATTTTTTCAAGCCGTCCAAAACTCCTTGGAAGCGAAAGGGTTGAATCTCCCAATCCGTCTCCTTAAAGCAGACGGCGGCAATATGGAATTCGAATCGTCGGTTGAATATCCAGCCCAAACAATTTTATCCGGCCCGGCTGCCAGCGTCATGGGAGCCGTCGCCTTCGGTTCGGAAACTGAAGATACCCTGGTAATGGACATCGGGGGGACGACCACCGATATGGCGATTCTCATCAACGCTGTCCCCGTATTGAACCCCCAGGGCATTGAATTGGCCTCGTATAAAACTCTCATACGATCACTGGAAACCCTTTCAATTGGATTAGGTGGCGACAGCACCGTCACGATAGAGGATGGCCAGTTGAAAATTGGTCCGGAACGAGCGGGACCTGCCATGGCGTATGGTGGACCGAAACCGACACCCACCGACGCTTTAGCGATACTCAATGACATCGGGGAGGGTGATCGGGAGCGATCCATTGACGGCTTGAAACCACTTGCTGATTGCTTGAATATATCTGTCGAGGCAATTGCCGCTAATATCGTCAAAGCGGCCTGCCAAGAAATCATTGCATCTGCTCAAGATTTAATTGAACGGATAAACAGCAAACCGGTCTACACAATCCACGAGCTTCAAGAAGGTTATCGGGTGAATCCAAAAAACATCCTCGTGCTTGGTGGGCCGGCGCCTTATTTTGCCAAACATATAAAACAAATCTCTAATTATGATGTCCGGGTTGTGCCCAGATGGAAAGTCGCCAATGCCGTCGGGGCGGCCCTTGCCAGAACAACCTGCGATGTTACCCTTTTTGCGGATACCGAACACCATTTCGCCGAGGCCCCCGAAGAAAACTTGCGCTGTGACGTTGATCACAACTATGATATGGATGCAGCCATCGAGCAAGCTTTCGAACTACTGCGCGTGAAAGCCATCAAGATGGGCGCCAACCCCGACTTTCTGAGCTTGGAAGTTGTCGAAGCCCTTCAGTTCAATATGGTGCGTGGCTTTAACACGGTTGGAAAAAATATCCGAGTTAACGTGCAGGTAAAACCTGGATTGATTCAGGGGTATGACCATTTAATTGCACGGTTGGCGAACAGCTGTTGATGATCGATCATGAGGAGTGGGGATGAGAGCAGCGCTCAAAGCTGATGGGTGATAGTACTTTGACTAGATCGATTCCTCTCCTATGAAACATTGTTCAAAAGCGGGTAAACTTTGAAGGCTGGCGGCAGGGCTGAATACTAAACATTGAACTTAGAACCGATCAGTATAGTTATAGGTAATCGCAATGCTGCAAGCTAAATATAAAACCGGCCTTGTCTTCTTCCCCGCCTTTGACTGGGCGATCAGCCCCACCCATCCGGAAAGGGAAGAACGGTTGCTCTATACCCAGGATCAGGTATTCGAAGAAGGACTTTTTGATATCGAAGGAATTACCGAATTAAAACCGGATCCGGTCACCCTAAAAGACATTCAGCGTGTTCATTTCTGTGTTCCCGACGTATGGAGTGTGACTACCGAATCGCATTTTTTCAGTGCCGGCGGCGCCAAGACCATCGGTATGGCGGTCCTCGATAAGCAAATCGACCGCGGTTTCGCCATTGTCAGACCACCCGGTCACCACGCAATGCGTGTGGTGCACGGCGCCAGGGGATTTTGCAATATTAACATTGAAGCCGTTATGATTGAATATCTCCGAAAAGCCTACGCTGTCGATAAGGTTGCCATCGTCGACACAGATTGCCACCACGGGGACGGAACCCAGGATATTTATTGGCATGACCCGGACACTCTATTCATTTCCATGCATCAAGATGGACGGACCCTCTATCCTGGTTCTGGTTTTCCCCAAGAACTCGGTGGAATTAACGCAGTCGGCAAAACGCTGAATATACCTTTACCCCCTCAAACGGCTGAAGAAGGATTTTTGTATACGATCGAACAGGTGGTCATTCCGATACTCAACGAGTTTAACCCGGACATTATCGTCAATTCAGCCGGTCAGGACAATCACTACACCGATCCGATTACCAACATGAACTTTTCCGCCCAGGGATACGCAAAACTGACGTCGCTGCTAACCCCCGATATTGCCGTGTTGGAAGGAGGTTATTCCATCGAAGGGGCTTTACCCTATGTTAATCTCGGAATCGTACTTGCCATGGCCGGTGTTGACTTCAGCGGAGTAAAAGAACCCAACTATGATCCGGTGCAAATTCGGCAGACGCCGGCGATATCCGACGCCATTGAAAAAATCGGGGAGAACGTTCTGACCATTTGGCAACAAAGAGATTACATAAGGGATCAACTATTGGAGAAAACCGATCCTTGCCGGCGAACGCGCAGCATCTATTATGATACCGACGGCATCAGGGAAGCTCAAAGCGAGGAGGTTCAGTTATGTCCTGATTGTGCCGGCGTTTGGAAGATCGATTCGTCCTCCGATCGGGGCATGCGTATCCTTGCCGTTCATGTTCCCAGGAACGCTTGCGACGGATGTAAAGGTGTTGCCTATGAGTGGTTCGAAACGGCAAGTCGCCATACCTTTGCCATTATTTTTATGCAGGACCGCACTGAAGATAAATTTATCCAACGCAAAAACGGTTAATTCGTGAACAAAACCAGGCAATCCACCATAATACACAACCTCGACTTGCGGTCCCGTATCCTCCAAGCCGTGCGCAGTTTTTTTTATGATCGCAATTACCTCGAAGTGGAGACACCGGTCCGTATCCCTGCTCCGGCGCCCGAAGCCCATATCGACGCATTCGCCACGGATGACTGGTATTTGCAAACCTCTCCGGAACTTAACATGAAAAGACTCCTTGCGGCTGGCTGTCCTAAAATCTTCCAAATCTGCAAATGCTTTCGCAAAGGGGAACGGGGTCGAAGACACCTGTCTGAACTCACCATGTTGGAATGGTATTGCGCGGGACACAATTACATTGACATGATGAGGCAGACGGAGGAATTGGTTCGCCATATCGTAAAAAAGTTTAGACCGGGCAATACTCTCGTCTATCAGGGATCAGAAATCGATTTAGAAGAACACTGGTCGCGGCTGACCGTTGCAGATGCCTTTAACCAGTATGCATCAAAAGACCTGCAGACAGCTATGCTGGCAGAGGAGTTTGAGGAAATTCTTGTTGAAGAAATTGAACCCCATTTAGGGTTGCCGAAACCGGTGTTTCTCTGCGATTACCCGGCATCCCATGGCGCCCTGGCGAGATTGAAGCCGGAGGATCCAACCCTGGCCGAACGCTTTGAGCTCTACATTGCCGGAATCGAGCTTTGTAATGGTTTCAGTGAACTCACTGATTCCGCGGAACAACGCGACCGTTTTCAAAAGGAACAACGCCTGCGTCGATCATGCGGGAAAAAAGAATACCCGATGCCGGATGCGTTTTTGGATGTGCTGAACGACATGCCTTCAGCCTGCGGAAATGCGTTGGGGATTGATCGTCTAGTGATGCTTTTTGCGGACACGGATAAAATAGATGATGTGGTGGCGTTCACGCCTGAAGAACTTTAGAATAGGATAAAGTATGGGAAAAGAAACACAGATGCCACGCAAACAGGAGGCACAAGCGGGTACACTAGGAACATTTGCTGGCGTGTTCACCCCCAGCATATTGACGATATTAGGTATTATTCTATTTTTGCGATTGGGTTTTGTTGTCGGCAATGCCGGCCTGGGAATAACTTTGATTATTCTCATCCTCGCAAACGGCATCTCCGTATTGACTTCTTTTTCATTATCGGCGATTGCAACGAATCTAAAGGTCAAAGGCGGCGGCGATTACTATTTAATTTCGCGCACCCTCGGTTTGGAATTCGGCGGGGCCATCGGGATTGTTTTATTTCTGGCTCAATCCGTTTCGATTGCTTTTTACTGTATTGGTTTTGGTGAGGTGCTTGCCGGCATACTGTCCATCGAAACCCAAATTCTACCCCAGCTCATTGCTGCGATAGCAGTTGCCTTTTTGCTTATTTTCGCATGGTTGGGAGCTGATTGGGCCACCCGATTTCAATATCTGGTAATGAGCATCCTATCGGCCGCACTTTTATCGTTTTTTATCGGCGGGGCGTTAAAATGGGATGCAAACCTCCTCGTGCAGAATTGGGGATCTCCCCCATCGGGCCTTAAATTTTGGGCAATCTTCGCCATCTTTTTCCCGGCGGTCACCGGTTTTACCCAGGGAGTCAGTATGTCCGGTGATTTAAAAGATGCCGGGAAAAGTCTGCCCTTGGGAACATTTCTAGCTGTTGGTATATCAGTAATTATTTACTTTTTGGCAGCAGTTGTGCTTTCGGCTTCCCTATCTCGCGAAATATTAATTAATGACTACGACTCGATGGGCAAGGTGGCTCTATTCGATTTCCTTATTGTTGCCGGAGTTATTGCTGCCACCCTTTCATCAGCCATGGCTTCGTTTTTAGGAGCTCCCCGCATTTTACAATCATTGGCCGGCGATCGTATTTTTCCTTTTTTGCTGCCTTTCGCCAAAGGCTATGGTCCCAATAAAAATCCGAGACGGGGGGTTTTGCTTTCCGCTGCCATCGCGTTTGCGACAATTGGTCTGGGACGGCTCAACATCATTGCACCGGTGGTATCGATGTTTTTTTTGATCTCCTATGGTCTTCTGAATTATGCGACTTATTATGAAGCTCGTACGGGGAGTCCCTCTTTTCGTCCGCGATTCCGCTGGTATGACGCTCGCTTAAGTCTGGTTGGCAGCCTCATATGCCTCGGGACTATGTTGGCCATCGATGTTTATTCGGGGGCGATTGCGTTGACCATATTACTAGCCATTTATCAATATCTCAAACGGACTTCCGCACGGGCACGCTGGGCGGATAGTCGACGATCTTATCATCTGCAGCGTATTCGAGAACATCTTTTGGAAGCGGCCAAAGAACCTGAACATCCACGGGATTGGCGCCCGCAGTTGCTGGTTTTTTCTGATGATTCGCATCGGCGCATACAGTTGCTGCAGTTTGCTTCCTGGTTCGAGGGTGAAACTGGATTCGCTACCGCGGTCAAAATTATTGAGGGTCAAGGTGCCAAAATGCTTAAAATCAAAGCCGAAGTAGAAGATGAATTGCTCCGAGATATTACCGACAATAACTTTGAAGCATTTCCACTGGTCCTTGTGGCGCCCGATCGAACACAGGGTATTCATGCGCTGATTCAATCCTATGGAATAGGGCCGCTGCATGCCAATACAGTGCTTTTTAACTGGTTTGAAAATTTGCCCCAAATCGACCACTCTTTTCGCGAATTTATGTATGGCCGCCGTCTCAAAACCGCATTTCGGCTGGGTTGTAATCTCATTGTGTTGAATGCCGAGCAAGATAAATGGACTGAGCTTGGTGAAATTCCATCACATGAACGACGTATTGATGTGTGGTGGTGGGGCGACACCAGCAGCCAGCTGATGCTTCTACTGGCGTATCTGATGACTCGAAGTACCGCCTGGGAGGACGCCAGGATTCGTGTTATGGCTGCCGGTTTCAGTCAGGAAACAGATCCAACTGTGGAAGGCCTGCGTCAGAGATTAGAAGATATTCGCATTGACGCTGAACCGGAAAAGATAGACGCTTCAAAAGCTGCTGCAATTGCATCCCATTCGTCCGACGCATCTCTGGTTTTTCTGCCTTTTCGTTTGCGAGGAAATCAACCATTGGATCCTTTCGGTGAGCCAATTCATCCGCTGCTTTCCCGTTTACCGATAACAGCCATGGTAATGGCAGCCGAAGACATCGACCTTGAGGCTGAACCCGAAAAAGGTAAAGCCGGAGAAATTGCCAAAGCGCTTGATGCATTTGAAGATGCCGAAAGCAAAGCACGAGATGCAAAAAAAGATGCCGACAAAGCAGCGTCAGCCACCGAAGCAGCTCAAGAGAAATTGCAGCAACTGGAGAATAAAGCGACAACAGATGAAGTCGATGAAGCAGAAGTGGCAGCATTAAAAGCGGCTGCCGACCAAGCGCAAGAGGTTGCTATGCAGGCTGCGCGACGTTCTGCGAAAGCCGCAGCAAAAGCAGAGTCCGCCGCCCGGGAGGCAGAGGCACTCGGTGTAAAGTTGTCCCAAACAGACGAAGAGGTCACCGAGGCCGCTGACCCGGATAAGAAGAAGATATGAAACCGGAGTACAAAGTTCTACATGTGAAAGATTTGACTCGACAAAAGAATGGGAGGATTTTATGAAATTTGATTAGCTTCTTGAGTGCGATCCTCCGTCTTTTTTATGATGTATTCTTTGATCCGCGTACCATCCATTTCGTTTACTGTCACAACGAAATTCCCAAGTGGTATTTCTTCCTTTTCTTGGGGGATTCGGCCGATCTGTTCCAGCACATAGCCGGAAAATGTATCATACTCTTTAGAATCGGGAATCTCCATTTCCAATTTCTCGTTGACTTCATCGATTTCAGATTTACCTAAAACCCTCCATTCGTCCTTGTTCAGCTTGACGATATGTGGTTCAAACTTATCGGTTTCATCAACAATCTCCCCGACAATTTCTTCCAATGCATCTTCAAGGGTTATCAGACCGGACACGCCGCCGTGCTCATCCACAACGATGGCCATATGTTGTTTGCGTCGCTTGAATTGCTGAAGCAAATTATCCAATTTTTTATTTTCGGGCACAAAATAGGTGTCGCGCATAATGCTGCGAATATTGACTTCGTTAGAAGATTTAACTTGGTGCATAAACAAATCTTTTATGTTTAAAATGCCGATGACATGATCAATGTCGTCTTCGATGACAGGAATTCGAGTAAAACCGGACCGGATGATGTTCTCCAGCTGCAATTCTTCGTCTGCATTGATAACAAACATATCCGCACGGGGGGTCATGATTTCTGAGGCATTCGTGTCGTCAAATTCGAATATATTGTGGATCAGCTCTTTTTCCTCTTCCTCGATTCCCCCTTCTTCTTCGACGACTTCAACAAACGTCATCAACTCCTCTTCGGTGACATGCGGCTTTTTTTTAATTTTTCCGGTGAGCCTTGGGATGAAATTCAGAAAGAAAATAATCGGGCTAAACAGGATTGACAGCCAGAACAGGGGAATAATAACCAATCGCGCTATTAGAATATTGTTTCGGGTCGCTAAGGATTTGGGGAAAATTTCGCCGAAGATTAAAATCAGAAAGGTCATGATGCCGGTGGCAATACCCACGGCATTACTGGATACGATTTTGAGGGTAATTGCGGTTGCCAGCGCGGAGGCGCCGACATTAACAATATTGTTGCCGATGAGAATTGTAGATAGCAAGCGATGGGGATCGTCTTTCATTTTCTTGATGAGGGTATTTGTCAGTCCCCTTTCTTTAGCGAGGTGTATCGCTTTTGCTTTGCTGATGGAAAACAGGGCGGTTTCAGCAGAGGAGAAAAATCCGGAGAGGAAAAGCAAGACAACTAAGACAACTATTTGATCAAATGGCATGTGTGATCCTAATTTAAGTATCTATTTTATGTGCAGTTGTCCTTTTACCTTTTTGGCAACGAGGTTTTCTAAATGAATGTGAAAATCAGTTTCCGTTAAGGTATATACCTTGCTTTCGCAGAATGTAATATGACGATTTGGTTTCATTTTGATTCATAAGTCAGCTCTTTATGACTGATTAATATAATAATATTCGGAAAGTATGTCAATTAAGAAGTCGGCTTGTTAGGACACGAAGAAGCATCTTCGATTTCGTGCGGAAAATTTTCATTAGAAACTGGATAGATAATCAAGACAGCTTATCAAGGCAAAATCAATGCGCTTAACTCTATACCGGTTGTCATAACTATGTTCCGTTTGGTCCAGATCAATAACAGGCGAAGATATTTTTGTATAATCATCCAAGGCTATCGTAATTTATGACAACCGCTATGTTATTTATTAAGAAAGTGAATCAAACATTTCGATCCGTGTAATACCGGTGGGACGATTATATAAAAGTGGCCAGCTGCAATGGCCAGCATAAAAAAATTAATAGAGCGTTTGGATCAAAGCACATGTGTTATGGATAACCCAAAGAAGGCTTGCAAAACCAACGATATCGAAACGTTATTCTGACAAACGCTCTAAGCGAAGGATTATCAAGGCCATTCAACGATGCTGACGTTACTTTTTGTTAGAAAAATTACAAAAGAGATGGGCGTCGACGCTGACGTCTGGCACTGAAACCGATGATGAAGCCAACGAGGAGGACTCCTGAGCCGGCCAGAAACCATTTGATATATTGATTCATTTCAAAACGATTTAGCTGTTCCTCCAGAGAGTCGGCCCGTTTCGTCTGCTCTTCAAGTTGGGCAGCAGCCTTGTCATATTTTGATTTCAACGTCAAGAATTGGGCCGAGTCGGCCTTTAGCTTTTCGTATTCTGCGCGCACTTGTTCAAGTGTTTTTTCGTTGCTACCGAGGGACGAACTAAGCTGGTTGTTTTCGCTTTTAAACCTCGCGTTTTCCTCAAGCAGCGAGGCCGTTTGCTGCATGAGGCTTTTGTGTTTTTCCTGCAATTGTTGCAACCGAATACCAGCGGTCGGTGTGGTGCTTAAATATCGGGTCAGAACATACCCTTCCTTGTCATTGGGCAATCTAACTAAGGTCCATTCCGGCCCTCGATCCAAAATCTCTAACTGTTGACCGGATTCTATTACGGATAAAATTTTATGTTCCGTGCTGGGACCGCTGCGCAGGGTCAGCTTTAAAACATCCGTCACGTAAATGCTTTCGGCAGAACCGAATGTTGCGAAAACCAACAAACAAATACCAATCGTCGCGATCCTCATGGCCAACTGTTTCATAAACTGTATACTCCTGAAAAATATTAACGTCGCATCACTAACTCCCTATAATACAATATTCTATAAAAATTGCAAATCCCGATAAAAATCTCTTTAAAAATGCAGACACTTATGCTAAATTTAGCATCGAGATCTGTAGGAATCTAAATTTATTGGGAATTCAAAATACTACAGGCAAAATCCGATAATAAAATAGAAAACGGATCTCCGCGAATTTTGAGCACAGTGGAGAAAAACTCTAGATATGATAGCATACGATTTGCAATGTATGAACGACCATACGTTTGAAGGTTGGTTTGAAGACAGAAAAGCGTATCTTGAACAGAAAAAAAAGCGCTTGATTGCATGCCCCGTTTGCAACGGGACTTCAATAATCAGAATCCCGTCCAGTTTCGGAATCAAATCATCGCAGCCTTCAAAACCGAAAGACATTTCCGAGCATAATGCCGCTATGGCACAAATAAGCAAAAAAGTCATTGATTTTGTTGATAAAAACTTTGACGATGTTGGTTGTAATTTTGCTCAAGAAGCATTGAAGATGCACTATGGCGCCTCCGAACCTCGTAATATTAGGGGAGTGAGCACTAACGAGGAGGAAAAGGTCTTAAAAGATGAAGGTATCCAATTTTTCAAGATACCGATGCCGGCCGAAACGGACACGGATACCCAATAAACAAGCAAAGATCATACCTCTCTTGAATGCAGTCGCATAAATTCCAAATCTCAAGCCTGTTTCAACTTCTAGTCGCAATGCCCAAATTTAGGGTATATTCATTTTCAAACGGGATGCCAGGTTTGATAAACGATGGCGGGGTTTATCATTATTTAAAGCGATACCCAAAGCCTTTTGAGTGCCGATGATGATAACTATTTTTTTGCCGCGGGTCATTGCTGTATAAAGTAAATTTCTCTGCAACAGTGCATAATGCTGGGTCATGATTGGAACAATAACAGCCGGATATTCGGATCCCTGCGATTTGTGCACGGAAATAGCGTAAGCAATGGTGATCTCGTCCAGTTCATCAAAATCGTATGCTACGGGCCGGCCGTAGTATTCCACCATGAGTTTGGCGTCTTGTTTATCAATGCTGCATATGGTCCCGATATCTCCGTTGTAAATCTCTTTATGGTAATTGTTTTTAAGGTGCATGACCTTGTCACCGATTTTGAATGTATTGCCCGCTGTTTTAATCATAGCAGGTTCAGGGTTTAACACCTGTTGAAGCAAATTGTTCAAGTTGATGGTTCCCACCGCACCTTTGTGCATCGGCGTTAAAACCTGAATATCGTGGATCGGGTCAAGATCAAACATCTGAGGGAGCTCAATGCTGCACAATCGGACGATCCGGGCTGAAACTTTTTCGGGGTCATGTAGCTCGATGAAGTAGAAATCAGAACCGTCATCTAAATTGTCTGACGTTTCAAGAACGCTCAATTCGCCCTGACGGACTTTATGAGCCGTGATAACAATGTTGCTTTCCGTATTCTGCCGGAAAATTTCATTTAAATGAAATACCGCAATGCGATTTGAGCAAATCAAATCTGAAAGCACACTGCCTGGACCCACGGATGGCAGCTGAAAAACATCACCAACGAGAACCAGTGCGGCTGTCATCGGTATGGCGTTGATAAGACGATACATCAACAAAATATCCACCATGGAGGCTTCATCGATAATAACGGCATCGGCGTCAATGGGATAATCCTGGTTGCGGTTAAACTGACCATCCGTGGGATTGTAGCCCAAGAGTCGATGAATGGTTCCCGCCTTTCGGTCGGTCATCTCGGCCAGTCGTCGGGCAGCACGGCCGGTCGGTGCCGCAAGCGTCACCCGTTTACCCAGGATTCCAAAAATAGCACTAATAGAGCGCAGCAGAGTTGTTTTACCGGTGCCGGGACCGCCGGTGATAATCGCAACCCGGTGAGAGAATACATTTTCTAAAACCTCCAATTGTTCAGACGATAGATTGATGGCTAGTTTTTTATGTACTTCTGATGCTATGCGCTGGGTGTCCAGATCCACGGTCTCTGTCGGCACCGACTGCATCGCATTCAACCGATTGACTATCCCGATTTCGGCTTGATACAACTCCCTCAAATAGAGTGCGCGGAAGGAAAATTCGCCTGTTAGTGTTTCCGCAACGATTTTCTTAGTTTCAATCAATTCGTCAATCCCACACAGAACGGCATCGTTGCTAATCTGAAACAAATTTTGGCATCGCGCAATGAGGTTTTCCTCTTCGGCGAAGGTATGGCCTTTATCGATATTCTGCATTATGAGGTGGATAATACAGGCCCGAACTCGCTGAGGCTCTTCGGTCTTGATTCCCTGCTTCCTGGCAATCGTATCAGCGATGAAAAATCCGTCCCCCGGGAAATCCTCCGCAAGGACGAACGGATCCTCCCGGATGAGGTCAACTGCATCCTCGCCGTACTCTTTATAAATCCTTCCGCATAGGGATGTTTGAACCTCCATTGCCTGTAAAAACTGCATTAGTCTTCGCAACACACGGTGATCTTTCCACGCTTGAGCTATCATGTCAGCTTTAACATCACCGACACCTTCAACGTCACTTAAGCGGTTCGGAGTGTTTTCAATTATGTGCAGCGTATCTGCTCCAAATGCATTCACCAGTCTTCTAGCCAATACTGGGCCGATGCCCTTGATAACACCGGATTCCAGATAAGCGCGAATTCCGTCTAATGTTACCGGTAATATCACCGCATACGATTGAATTCTGAGCTGCTGACCGTATTTCGGATGGGTTTGCCAGAAACCGTTGACCTCAAGGGTTTCGCCTGGTTTAACGCCTGCCAGGTACCCTACCACCGTTATCGGAGTGGCCAAATGGCCGGTTTTCATCTTGGCAATAGTATACTGGGTCTCTGGGTTGCAATAGGTGATATGCTCGAGGTGCCCTTCGAGAGTGAGCACGGGGGAGTTGCTTCTTTTAGGGGTCGTCATTATTCAAATTAGATTTTACGGTTTCTCGAAAGCTCAAGTGAGTTGCAACGGCTATGAAGATAACCCGTTTCACACATCCTCGAATCGGCTCACCTTCAAAGCCTGCTCCAGAGGAAGTCACTTGGCTTTTGCAGTAAACCAGATTAGGTTTTATTGGCTATTATCCATTCTGCAGCCTCAAATAGATTCTTGGCAACATGATCCGGGCTGATGTGTTTGGCTCTCAAAGCTTCCTCAACTCCATGGGTACGACCGGTTTTTACCAATACTGCTTTGCCGCATCCGGCATCATGTGCACACTCAATATCCTTTGCTTGGTCACCGATCATTATGGCATCAGCCAGATCAATGTTGTATTTACCCTGGGCTTGAACGATCAATCCCGGTTGGGGTTTGCGGCAGGCACACATGGCATCCGGCATATGGGGGCAGAAAAAAATATCCGCTATTTTCCCACCGTGCAATTCAATCTTGTTTTGCATCATGCTGTGAATGTGTTCAAGTTCCTGGCGGGAAATTAACCTGCGTGGAAGAGCCGATTGATTGGTTATAACGATGGATGTGAAACCGTTTTGGGATAGATTTCGAATGGCCTCGATACTGCCGGGAATAAACTCAAATTCTTCCCAGCTCTTTATATATTCCGGTGAGTCCCGGTTAATCGTTCCGTCGCGGTCGAGGAAAACCACCCTTTTCAGCAAAATGATTGATTCCTTATATAGTCAATAGTCAATCGAAAATAGTTAATTGTTTGAAAAAAACCGGCTACTCTGCAATCACAAATGCGCCCGGAAATCCGTTTTGAATCAGATAGGCTTCGTACTCCGCAGCTTGCTTTAAAGTGGTGACTTTGCCCACCCGGACCCGGTAGAAAGTTTCTTTTCCGTTATCATACGTTGTGATATGCGCATTTTGATACCGTTGCTCCAGGTCCTGCTTAAGTTTTTGCGCATTTGAGCGATTCAAAAAGGCACCGACTTGAAATGTAAAGTTGCCCGAATAGTAGTCCCCTGGCACATACCGAGGTCCGGTTCCGCCATCGGTGGTTGTCGGTGTCCCCAAAGCAACAACCTCAACGCGCGCTGTGCCGGGGCCGACGACACCTAATTTTTTTGCCGCTGAATATGAAAGATCTATAATTCGGCCGCGAACAAAGGGTCCCCGATCGTTAATCCGCACATCAATGCTTCGGTTATTTTCGAGATTGTGAATCCTAACATACGTGCCTAAAGGCAGGGTTTTATGGGCAGCGGACATGGCGTACATGTTGTATATCTCACCGCTGGACGTTTTCTTGCCATGGAAATCCTGTCCATACCAGGAGGCAAGACCTCGCTGGCGAAACCCCCGCGAATCCGGCAGTGGCTGATACCATTTTCCGTGCACTTTATACGGCTTAGGATATTTTTCAGACGGTTTAGAAGGTTTAGAATACTCCGGAGGCTGTTTAGGTGTGGGGCTAGAGGTGGCACAGCCGTAAATCAGAAAAAATGCGGCAGCAACCAATACAAGGTAACCCAACGCATTGACCGTAGTTGCATTGACCGGCTTAACACCCGACACCCGATTTCCGTTGTTTGTTGGTAAAAAAGGGATATTATTTCTGCTTACGTCGCTTTGAAGCGGATCGCGTCTTTTTATTTTGCAAGGCAAGGTGTAATACATCTGACATTTTTTCCACAAAATGGAATCGAATATCCTTCTCCACGTTTTTGGGAATATCTTCTAAATCCTTGCGATTCCATTCCGGCATGATGATCGTTTTGATGCCTGCCCGGTGAGCAGCCAGCACCTTTTCTTTAACGCCACCAACCGGCAACACTTGGCCCCGTAAGGTAATTTCACCTGTCATTGCTAGATCTTTCGGGATGGGTTTGTTGGTTAGCAGAGAGTTTAAGGCCGTCAGCATGGTCACTCCCGCGGAAGGACCATCCTTGGGAATAGCCCCGGCTGGAACATGAATATGGATGTCATGAGTGCTAAAAAAATCTTCATCTATCCCAAGGGAGGACGCATTGGTTCGCGTGTAGCTTAACGCGGCAGTGGCCGATTCTTTCATAACATCCCCGAGCTGCCCGGTCAACGTCAGCCCTTTTTGACCCTTCATGGCCGTGGCTTCAATAAAAAGAAGCTCTCCTCCAGTCGGTGTCCAGGCAAGCCCGGTGGCAATACCGGGTGAAGTAATTCTAGCTTTGGTTTCGGACGTAAACCGCACCGGTCCAAGATATTCGGGGATATCATCGACGCGAACGGCAACGGATTCCTCCTTACCTTCTGCTATTTTGCTGGCCACTCCCCGGCAGACATTAGCAATCTCACGTTCCAGGTTTCTGAGACCGGCTTCCCGAGTATATCCCATAATTATCTGCTTTACGGCGCCACTGGTCAACTTAAATTGTTTGGCATTGAGACCGTGTGCATCTCGCTGTCTGGGAATAAGATATCGATTTGCGATTTTATTTTTTTCATCCAATGTGTAGCCGTGCAGCATCAACACTTCCATCCGGTCTCGCAGGGCCGGCGGAATCGTGTCCAGAATGTTGGCGGTCGTGATAAACATTACTTTGGACAGATCAAACGGCACATCCAAGTAGTGATCGGTGAACGAAAAATTCTGTTCGGGATCCAGAACCTCCAGCAAAGCCGAGGAAGGATCTCCGCGAAAATCGCTGCCGACTTTATCGATTTCATCCAGCATAAATAATGGATTATTGGACCCCGCACGCCGTAACCCCTGGATGATCCGACCGGGCAGTGCACCGACATAGGTGCGTCGATGACCTCTGATCTCAGCCTCATCTCTTACACCTCCTAAGGAAATGCGATGGAACTTCTTGCCGATGGCTCGGGCTATTGATTGACCCAAAGATGTCTTGCCGGTTCCGGGAGGGCCGGCAAAACATAGAATAGGTCCTTTCGATTCCGGTTTGAGCTTACGAACGGCCAGATATTCGATGATTCGTCGTTTGGGTTTATCCAGCCCAAAGTGATCGTCATCTAATATCTTTCGGGCTTTTTTAATATCCAAATTGTCTTCGGTACTCTCATTCCAGGGAAGGGAAGTGATCCAATCCAGATATGTGGATGCCACCGTATATTCAGCTGAAGACGGATGCATGCGGGATAGTCGATCAAGTTCCCGCTCCGCTTCCTTGCGAGCTTCGTCGGGGAGATTTTTTTCCTCAATCTTAGTGCGGTACTCTTCGATTTCCACCGTGGCTTCATCTTTTTCTCCGAGTTCCTCTTTGATTGCCTTCAACTGTTGGCGGAGGTAGTACTCGCGTTGACTCTTGTCCATATCGCCCTTGACCTGGCTTTGAATTTTATTGCCCAGTTCAAGGATATCCAATTGATGGTTTGCCAGGCGAGTCACTTCTTTCAGACGTTTCTTGACATCCTCTATCTCCAAAACCACCTGTTTTTCTTCAGGCGTGGCATTAATAGTAGAGGCAATCATGTCGGCCAGGGTACCCGGCTCCTGAATTGATTTGGCCATCTGGCCGATTTCGGGCGGTAAACCCGGTGACAGTTCCACAATCCTTGAAAACTGACCGATCAGGTTAGACATCAGTGCTTCAGTTTCGTTGTCTTTACGCTCAATGTCTTTGATGATTTGGATATGGGCGCGCAAGTACGGCTTCCCATCTTCATATGTCTTGATCCTGAATCGACTTAATCCCTGAACTAACAGCTGCGTGCGGTTGTCCTGGGATTTGGCCATCTTCAAGATTAAGGCACTGGTTCCCACAGCGGCAAGATCTTCCCGGCCGGGAGACTCGCTATCTTGAGGCTTTTTGGAAACCACTAAACCGATGATACGGTTTTTTGCCATGGCTTCATCAACTAATTGGACAGATTCACCTTGCATTACCACAAGTGGCAATACCATTTTGGGGAAAAGTGCTGCATCGAACAATGGCAGAATCGGAAGAAGTTCCGGTAACTTTTCCGCATCAAATTCCACAGGTGGCTGTTGTTCAGCCATAATTTCCTCCAATCGTTTATCATGATCCTCGTTAATCGGTGGCTGTTTTGTTCAGATCACGCCAGAAACGACGTGTAGAGTCAATACATA
>JASFJP010000011.1:0-19148 GCA_050121225.1 Desulfobacterales bacterium | reverse complement strand
TACAACCTGACTTATATGAAAAAATGCTTTACCAAAGTTTCTTTTTCAGTTAACTGCCCGCTTCGCCACTCAGCAGTGGCGCTGAACCACAAACCCACAACCCACAACCCAGAACTTCTGAACCTTTGAACCCAGAATCTCTTATAACCTGAACCTATACTTTTTTAATAATCAGACAGGTATTCACCCCGCCAAAGGCAAAATTCTGAATAGAAGCAACACGTATATCGGATTCCTGGAGATGGACGGCATGCCTGATCATGGCGCATCTTTCATCAATGTCGTCCAGATTCAACGTTGGTGCAATAAATCCCTCTTGCATCATATAAACGGTGATAATCGTCTCGATGGCGCCGCAGGATCCCATGGTGTGACCCATGTAGCTTTTCAGTCCCGTTACCAAGGGTGAATCACCGTATACCTGACCGATGGCCTGGGCTTCAATCACATCGCCCATTTTGGTAGCCGTCGCGTGGGCACTGACAAACTGCACTGCATCGGGGCCGATTCCGGCATCTTTGAGTCCGAGTCGTATGGTTTCAGTGATTCCGCTCAGATTCGGTAATATCAGATCCCCACCGTTGTTATTGCAGGAAAATCCGATAACTTCAGCCAAAATATCGGCTCCCCGCTTTTTGGCGAATTCGAATTCTTCCAGTAATACCGCGCCGGCCCCTTCTCCCACCACCAGACCGTCCCGGCGCGCTTCGAAGGGACGCGGCGTCAGGTGGGGTGTATCATTAAATTCTGTTGAACATGCCAAAAGGTTGTCGAATACCGCCACCGTCGTCGTGTCGTACTCATCGGCCCCGCCACAGAGCATGGCGTCCTGCATGCCGTATTTTACCATTTCGTACCCGAAGCCAATGGACTGGCTGCTGGTGGTGCAGGCGGTGGATGAAGAGATAACCCGGCCGGTGATGCCGAACATTTTGGTAATATTTACGGCGGTCGTGTGGACCATGGATTTTAAGTAATCCACGGCTCCGATGGACGAGAAACTCGAGCTGGAATCGCTGAAGAATGATTTATATATTTCGCGCTGAACAGTCGGGCTGCCGTGGGTTGATCCAAAAGCAACCCCCAGCTTACCGGATGTGATAAACGCTTTATCCAGACCGGAGGTTTCCAGAACCTCTTTGGCTACCTGACAGGCATAATAGGAAACCGGTCCCATGGTTTTGCGGTGCTGGCGCTTGAAATCATAGTCTACATTATAATCCACGGTTCCAAAAACACCCGAGTGGATAAATTTTGAGAGCAGGTCGTCCGTTTTTAATTTTTTGACCCCGGAAATGCCCTCGACAAGATGCCGAATAATTTCTTCTTTGCCGTGACCGATCGGGGTTATGGCGGAGCATCCTGTAATTACAACTCTTCGATTCATCTTTTAATCTCTTTTAAGATCTAATTCCCCGCAGCTTGTTGTAGCGAAACGGAAATCCCGCCCAGCGGGGCTGCGATAAGATCGACATAATCAATTGAATGATACTCCTCGGCTTGCCGCGGGGCAGTTCATTAATAGTGCTCACTCAGTTCTAAGTCCTGAGTGAATAAATACGTTATCGTATTTATGAATCGAAGGACTTAGGAGCGGGTTTGCGCCAGTAACTCGATATAATCGAGGATCTGATTGATAGTCCGGATTTCCATTGCATTCTTTTTTTCAGCGCGAGTCAATTCAGATCCGAGCAAAATTTCTATTTCCCGTAAAAGCTCAATGGCATCGATGCTGTCAAATTCATAAGCCTCTCGCAGGTCCTCGTCGAGACCGGGGTTTTCAATTTCAAATTGTTCGCTGAAAATTTTGATGATTTCAGATTTGATCTCGTCGCGTGTCATCTATCCTCTATTTTAGCGGCAGCATACTGAATTATTAAGGATTAATATTACATATCCTAAGGGAGTTCAAACGAAATTTTATTCTGCTGGCTATCGGCCAATTGGGTTATCGAGGTTCGGGCTTTAAAAAGGGTCTGAAATGGTACCACTGCAGAGGATGTTTGCGAAGCGTTGCTTCAAGGATGTCGGCGTATTTTTGCGCGGATTGCTGAATCACTCCGGCTCTTTCAGCCCGGGACGCGTAAACCAGGGAAATGGGCTTCGACAGTGTGAAGTGATATTTATTTTTTGCGGCACGAAATGCAAAAAAAATAAACAACGGAGCGCCGGACAATAATGCAATTAAATGGGGTGCTTCCGGCAGTAATATTTCATGGCCGAGAAAGCTGACCGGGGTGGTCCGCTGATCCTTTTTCCACACCAGATCCCCGGTCAAAGAAACCACGCCGCCCGAGTCGATAAATCTAAGTCCCTCCATAAGGTCCAGCGGGGAGCCACCATCCTCGCCGGCGGCGATGATTTGGATACCGCTTTGAGCAAGGTTTTCCTTTTGAATTTGCTCGATTTGCTCTTTTTGCTTGGAACCCATGTACAGCAGGAGCTTGAGGTTGGTAAGTTTGCGCTTCAGCAGATGGGCGGCAACCTCCCAATTGCCCATATGGGACATGAGTAAAATACCGCCTTGACCGCTATCCATGGTTTTTTGGAGGTGCTCTAAGCCTTTGGACGTATAGGTGATTTCATCGGATTTTTCCAGTAGGAACCTGTCCAAAAAAACATCGGTAAAATTATGAAACTGCCTCCAGGCACACCAGAGATGAAAGAGTCGGCTGCGTTCAGGGTAAAGGGCCTGGTAGATTTGTACACTGTTACCCACGCGTTGCGGGAATAACAGGAAATAACCCGTCGCCACAAACCAGGCAAACACAATGAATATCCATCGCCCCCATTTTTGGGATAGGAACGTGAGCGACCTGTAGAATAATTTTCGCATTTCAATTCACAATTCTAAATCACTACCCAACCCTAACGTTTGCGCGTAAAGGGATGAATTAGCAACCGGCGCGTAATCAACTGGTAGAAGGTGCGCGTATTTCTTAAAAAATCGACGAAGGGGCGAAAATGGGACATTCTCTGCGACCCTTTACCATAACCGACCCTGATGGGCACCTCGATCACCGGGATATTGGTCCAGGCAGCTCTCACCAGAATTTCTACTTCAAACTGGAAGCGTCTGGCAATTACGCCAAGATTCATGGCCTCCGGCAGGGGATAAATTCTAAATCCGCTTTGGGAATCGGTCAATCGGGGACCTCCGGAAAGCCTGACCCAAAAATTGGAAAATTCGCGACCGAACCGGCTGGTCCAGGGAACATGTTTGCCGGCCATACCCTGCCTCATTCCTACAACAATCGGCCGTGAATTTCCAGATATGGCCTCAATCAAATGCAACGCGTCTTCCGGGTCGTGCTGCCCGTCGGCGTCAATGGTTATTGCCCAATCGGCGATTTCAGACGCCCGGGCAAATCCGGTGAGAATTGCCGCGCCTTTGCCTCGGTTTTCCTGATGATGCAGGATTTGAATACCGTCGCCGCGTGCGACGCGGTCGCAGCCGGCGTCCGTTGATCCATCATTTACGACAATCACCGGCAGGTTGAGTTTCAGTGCTTTCTTGGTGACATCCCCAATCATCGGTCCATGGTTATATAACGGGATAACGATGGCGAATGTGCCCCTGGCACTGCTTCGAACATTGCTATTTTTTTTGTGGGGTGGAATCCTAAATTTTTCCATCAGATAAATCAGGATGAAGTTCGAAATGATCCGGAGTGTTGATTTTTCGGATCGGCTGGTAATATCTCACGGAGACTTCCGTTTTAGACCTCTTGTGGTAAAAATGCCATGGCCCACGTCCCGGGGCCCATGTGAACCCCGGAAGTCAATGACAATGGTTGCAGCAAAATTTCTGCCGACGGGTAACGGGTTTCAATTTCTTTTTTCACCGTATCGTCTACCCAGTCGCGATTATCTGAATACTCGAGCATGATAAAGGGTGATGATTCCCTGTCCAAAGAGCTTTCAATTTTATTAACCGCAAATTTAAGCTGTCCGGTGCGATTTTTTACAGCACCGACCTTCCTGGCACCTTCGGCCGTGGGGCTGATGATCGGCTTTACGTGGAACACGTCGCCGAAAAAGGCGCTGGATTTTGCAAGGCGCCCCCCAGCGGCAAGGTACTTAAGCTTGTCCAAAAAGACATATTCCTCGCACTTATCAACGGCACGTTGTGCAAAATGGATCACTGCATCAGGATCTTTGGTTTGGGCCGAGTACTTGGCGGATGCGATCACCACCGCACCCAGGCGGCCGGAGGCAGCCCCCGTATCGATGACGGTCAAACGGTTATCCGGATCGTTTTTTTGTTTCCATTCTTTGGCGACATCATAATTTCCGGTATAGACAGAACCCACACAAAGATACAGCACCCTCGGGTATTGGTCCAAAAGCCGCTGATAATACTGGTGGGGTTCAAATACAGAGGCCTGGGAAGTAGACACCCTGACCCCGGCGCGCATGGTTTCGTAAAGCTGCGAAGGAGAAAAAAGGGTTTCCGGAAGGGACTTATCGCCGGCAATGATATAGCTGTCAAGAAGCGTAATTCCAAGCTCACGTGCGTCCCTGCGGGTTACCGAACCGGCCGCATCGGTCATGATATGAATGGCGCTCTGACGGTGGGGACGACTGAACTCCTCTATTTGATTACCAATATTGTCATCTGTCCATTGCACGACAGCCCCAAGGGACGCAATTTGGTCCCTGGTAACCTGTGTATTATTGGTGTGCATATGAACTTTAAAATAGTCTTTATAGGGTATGACCACCACACTGTCACCGAATTGGTTGAGCTGGCTGATTTTTTCTTCAGCATTTTCATTAAATTGTATGACCGTGTCCACACAATAACCGTCTTCCATGGGTGCCTTGAATGACGGCGATATATTGAGCATGCCTTTGAATATTGCTGTAATCGGTCGAAACTTATTTTGTTGTCCGATCAAGCTTTTAAAAAAGCCTTCCAAAAAAATATACATCCCCAAAGCGCCGGAGTCTACAACACCGGCCTGCTTCAGCCTTGGGAGCAGTTCCGGTGTTGATTTCACGGCCTTTTCCAACTGCGCGATAAGTCCGGCCACATATTCGTTCTTATCTATACAATCACTATTTTCTAAGAAATCGACCAATACATCTAAAACCGTAAGCATGGTCCCGGGTACCGGATTGTTGACCGATTGCCAGGCCTGGTCTTTTCCTAACTTTGCAGCCTGGGCGAGATGCTCAAAGGAATCGGTCGTTAGAAAGCCTGAAAAAAAACGAGCGGCGATGTTGCCCGAATTTCCGCGGGCTGAAAGCAGCAGCTTGTGAATCGTGTCTGACGGGTTTTTTTCCAGGTATCGCAGTGGTGTAAGGCTTTTTATCAGGTTACGTCCGGTATCACCATCCGCTACGGGAAATACATTGATGTCATCAAGGACATCCGACCAGGCGGCGATTCTCTCCATGCCTGCGATGTGTGCTTTTTGAAAAAGCGGGATCATTTACTCGCTCCCAGGGCATTGCGGATATCATCGGGTATTTCGAACATAATTTCCATTTCGGGGTATTTTACCGCCACCTGCTCGCTTCTGCCTTTGGCGCACAGCTGACCGTCCTTAACTAGTTGGATTTTAAAATCGACGACGATTTTATATTCCGCTTCCACCACCGTGGCCATGCATTTAAAATCATCGCGGTAGCGCAAAGAAACGATATGTTTGGTAGACGTCTTGGTGATGGGAAACAGGAATTGGGTCTTTTTAAAATATTCCAAAGGGTCGAAACCGGCAGCATAGAAAAGTTCCGCCCGGGTTGTATCAAAGTATTTTAAGTAATTTCCATGCCAGACCATCCGCATGGGGTCTAGGTCATAGAAAGGAACGGTGAACTGCACTTCATGGCTTTTGTAGTTATGGCTGTTCATCGGCTTAAGGTAGATCAGATAAGCAGTTTATCAAGTATCCATTTTTATCTCTCGTAGAAATGATGACCAAGGATTAATCTGATGATTTAATCCTTTGTCATCTAAACAGTCATTATATCGAGCCTGTTCAATTTTGGTGAGGAATCTTTTTCTTCTGTCAGCGGAGTCAGATTGGCGCTGAAAGGGACGTGTCTAAGAGTCGGGGTGCCTTACGGAAGTAAGACACCCAATGGCAGCATTAGGCGTGATTTAAATTTTTCATTAATCTCCCATTTCCGCCATATAGTCATCATACATGGTCTCCAGAGCCAGTTTGTGTTTCGCTTCCTCCTGACAGAGGATTTTAAATAATTTTTTACCTTCTTCGGTATCTGCTTGATCCTGAAACTCATTATACAGTTTTAGCGCTTTCTCTTCCCGCTTCATTGCCAGCATGAGGATTTCATTATAACCCATGCCGGGTTGATATTCCAAATCGACGACATAGTCACTGCGTTTGATATCCGTTATCCATTTAAATTTGTAATCGTCCATTTTTTCAGAAACGCCCTTTGTCCTGAACTGCTCCAACATTTTCTGGTGTTTGCGCTCTTCAACGGCAAATTCTGCAAACATTTTTCCTGACCCGGAAAACGACTCCTCTTTGCTCAGACCGGCATAAAATTCAGCCGCTTCCACTTCCTTTTGAATAGCAAATTCTAAAATGTCCTGTAAACTTTCAAACTGCATACTTTTCTCCTTTCGAATCTTCCAATAGTGAGACTATCCAATATCGAATGAATAAACATTTGTGGCTCTGTCCTGTCTCGCATAGGTTCACATTTAGTGAGAGCTCATAACAGGATTTTCTGATGTTTTCAACTGTTTGAATCACCTGTTGCAAATTCCAACTCCAGTGTTGGAAAACACTACATTAGTTTAACATCTTAAAAATATTAAAAAAAAAATGAAATCACTCTTTTATTGTTACATTTATTTCGAATTATGTAGAAAATCTAAACACGAATGAGCAACTGTCCAGTAATTTTGTTTGATTGCCTGATAAATTGTTTAGCTTAATAATATCAAATAGTTGAGCTTCAATTTTCCTAGCTCCAATAAACCTGGCACATCACTTGCTCTACATAAACCCAAAACAATGATATTCAATTCAATCAAAGGAGAGAGAGAAATGGCTCAAAAAAAGAAAGAAGACCGTAGAAATCAGGTGGGATTTGGATCTACCTATCGAAAAGGCAACGGCGATGATCTAAACGCCAATCAGGCGATCGGGACGGTGATGGGCGGCCAGGTCTGGATGGTCAAGCCGGACAAGAAAGCCAAAGCATCCAATCCCTGTCTTTGGATGCAAGCTGGCGTAGTAAAATTCAAAAATTGCGATAATTATTACGACTGTACGACCTGTAAATATGATAACGCGATGGCCCAAAAATCTGCTAAAGGTAAGCAATTAACCTGGCAGGAGGCCATGAAACTGAGGCCGGCTATGGACAGGGTCTGCCGTCACAGTCTGACAGACCGAATTGACACCCGGATTTGTGCATACGATTACGAATGCTCAAAATGTGATTTTGATCAGTACTTCGAAGATGTGTGGACCCCAAAGACCTCAAGTATGCCCTTTGAGGTTCAACAGGTAAAAGGTTTTGATGTTCCCATGGGGTATTATTTTCACGACGGTCACGCCTGGGCGCGTATTGAAAGCGGCGGGTATATCCGTATTGGTCTGGATGACTTTGCTTTGAAAGTGCTGGGCAAAGCGGACGGCCTGGACCTTCCGTTGATGGGAAAAGAACTGGATCAAGGTAAGATTGGTTGGGGGTTGAAGCGCAAGGATAACCTGGCTGACGTTCTTTCACCGATTGACGGCGTCATCGTGGAAGTAAATTCGAGAATCAGAGAAAATCCTGAAGTGGCCAATCGTGAGCCCTACAGTGGTGGTTGGCTTTTTATGGTCCGTACCCCGGATATTAAAGCGACCGTGGGTAAACTTATGGCGGATCAAAGCAGCCTTAGCTGGATGAACAATGAGGTGAAAAACCTAGAAACTATGATCGAAGATGTCGCCGGGCCGCTGGCCGCTGACGGTGGGTATCTGGCTGATGATGTATACGGCAATCTCCCTCAGCTTGGCTGGAACAACCTGACCAAAGCGTTTTTGAAGACGTGATGAAGGTTGAAACTCTTGGCCGGCAGTCCACTAGCCTATAGGGTTGTCAAGTAAAACCAGCTTAACCGGCCTCTGGCTCAATTTAAGCAGCAGAAAGGCATAAGGAGAAAAAATGAAATCAGTCCAATCGAAAGACAAGCGTCAAAATAGCCTTAGCCCCTGTGTCTGGAAACAAGCCGGAGTGGTTCGCCAAAAGAATTGTGAGATTGACTATCATTGCGAAGCTTGCCGATTTGACCACGCCCTGCGGCGTGTAGCCCGTGAAAATAGCGAACTCAAGCAACAGAAAAGAATGCAGAAAGGCCACCGCGGGAAAATCGTATTCTGGAAGGACAGGTTAAGAGAACTTCCACAGTGGAGGCGTCCCTGCCTGCATCATATGAAACAGCGCATCGATTTCCGAACCTGCACCCACGACTATCAATGCGGCAATTGCGAGTTCGATCAGTATTTCAGCGATCAATACACGGTTCACGCCGTGGTTCGGCCGGTGGATGTGCTTGATATTAAGGGTTTCAAGGTACCCCATGGGTATTACCTGCATCGGGGACATACCTGGGTGAAGATCGAGGAAGGAGCGACGGTCAGAATTGGTCTTGATGACTTTGCCTTGCGGATGCTGGGTCCGCTGGATCGAATCGATGCACCCCTTATGGGTAAAGAAGTCGAACAGGATCGGGGTGATATTCTTCTAAACCGTGGCTCAAACGAAGCCAGAGTGCAAGCACCCGTCAGCGGTGTCGTTACCGAAATAAACCCTGCTCTAAGAGAAAAAGGTAACCTGGCCAACCAAAATCCATACACCGAGGGTTGGGTTATGCGGCTGCATTCCAATAGCCTTCGCCAGGATCTCAGAAAGTTGATGATCGGTGAGCAGGCGCGTGACTACCTGGACCTCGAGATTGATCGACTTTATCAGATCATTGAAGAAGAGGCCGGTCCCCTGGCGGCCGACGGCGGTTATTTAGGAGACGATATTTACGGCAATCTTCCGACATCCAGCTGGCAGAGGCTAACCCAATTGTTCCTGCACGCGTAAGTCTTCTTGAAAAGTTCATTTCTCCTCTCAGAAAGGGGGACGGTTTTACCGGCCCCCTTCTTGTTCAGATATGATTCAACCTGCTGTTACTGAAAAGCCGTCTATTTTGCGATTGGCAGCATTTCGCCGACCCCCGTTCTCTTGCAACGATCCTAATTCATTTTGCTATGATATTGGCAATAATTGCGGTTCTTTATCTTATCTTTGCCATGCTGTTTATGCAACTAAGGGGTTAATTCAGTTTCAATCTGTAAACAATTTGTCAATATCGATACGAAAACTACCGGTAATAATGCCGACAGGGATCAAGCCGATATCAACACCGACTCTTTTCCAGGAGAATCCGATAGTTCCCGCTGCAAATACGCTCATTCCACCGATATTGGGTAGTTCATCACCATAGCCATAGAGCAGACCAAATCTGTAGCCGAGATCCATGCGGGTGTTTTTGGTAAAGTTGTGGGAATAGATTTCTCTCGCAGGGCCGAGAAACCAGGCACGATCATCATGGCTGTTAATAAAGGTTCCGGCGGTAATGCCGTAATATTGCGCGCCGATTAAATAGGCTTCATCATTGTTGCGTCCATCTCCAAAAAATTCTCCGGTTCCATCTAAATGTATGGTCCACATGCCTAAGAGCACAGCATCTCTTGCTTTTTTGCCCCAAATCTTGCCCCAGAAGCTTTTTTCAGATTGGTCTGCGTATTCTTCTCCGTTGGCATGGGAGTCGGCCAACTTTGGATCCAATTTTTCTGTTTGTTCGTCTTCGTGGACACCATATTCGACATAATTTGGATCCAATAGGGGTGATGGCGTGTTTTCCTGGCCGGTGGCATTATTTGCCAAGAAAGGAATGCTCAGCAAAATGACCCAAAATGAAAGTTGCCTCAACGGTGACACTTTGGCGTGATTCTTCCTGATAGGTGCAAAGAATATCATTGTTTAGTCTTTCTCCAGTCGCTTTATTTCATCCTCCAGCATGATCTTACAATAACGGCAAAGCTGATCCGATTTGCGGTCGACATCCTCTTCGCACCGGCAGTAATGCATGATGCAGGTGTGGTCCGGGCAATGACGTAGATTAAACGTGTGGGCCAATTCATGGATAGCCTCTTTTTTGATACGTTCGACATACTTTCGCTGGATAGTTACACCTAAATGCCCCTCGTTCAGGCGATATGTTGACACAACACAGGCTTTTCCTCCCAGTTGAGCCTCCCCGTATACATGGGTTAAAATCGGAATGAATAAATCCACTGATGCAACTGCCAGGACTTTGTCGGCATTTTCAGGTATTCGGGAAGCCAGTTGATCCAAAATCAATGTGGATTGATATTGATTGCGGTTGGCGTCAAAGGCAAAGACGATGTCCTGCAGAAGAGGACCGGTTTGCGTTGAGAACCCAAAGACCCGCTTGATTTCCTCGCCAATCGTCTCAATCAGTTCCATACTGATTTCTCCGATGGGAGAAATCAATATTCTATGTTCGCATCGGGAAGTCAAGCTGTCTTTCGAATATCATATCGTTTGATTTTGCTGTATAGGGTCGAACGGTCAATACCTAATATTTTTGCACTGCGGGCGATGTTCCAGCTGTTTTGCGTAAGAATCTCTTGAATATGTGATTTTTCTACATCTTTGAGGGTATTGCTTCTGGGGAAATGAAGAGGTTCATGGCAGAAAATAGGTAAATGTTCGGGCAGGATCTGGCGATCTTTGCCTACGACGACAGCTCGTTCGATGGCATTCTCAAGTTCGCGCACATTTCCCGGCCAGTCATATAGCATCAGCTCATCCATGGCCGTACGGTTGATTTTATCGATGGGTTTGTTAGTCTCTTGGGAAAATCGCTGCAGGAAATGCTCTGCCAACAGCGGTATATCCTCTTTGCGCTGATTGAGTGACGGCATTATTATGGATATGACATTTAAGCGGTAAAACAGGTCTTCGCGGAATTTACCATCCCTGATGGCTGCTTCGAGGTTTCTATTGGTGGCGGCGATTACCCGGAAATCAGCCTCCATGGGCTGGGTTCCACCAACACGATAAAACACCCGATCCTCCAAAACCCGAAGCAAATCGATCTGCATCCGCATGCCGATTTCGCCGATTTCGTCCAGAAAGAGGGTTCCGCCGTGGGCCAGTTCCAGTCTTCCCTTTTTGGTTTCTTTGGCGTCGGTAAACGCTCCTTTCTGATGACCAAAGAGTTCGCTTTCCATGAGATGCTCGGGTATGGCGCCGCAGTTTACTGTTACAAACGGACCGTTGCACCGTGGACTGTTGGTGTGGATTGCCTTGGCAGCCAGACCTTTGCCGGTGCCGGTTTCTCCAGTAATTAATACGGTTGAATCCATGGGTGCCACATCGCAGATGAGATTAAAGATATCCTGCATGGGTTGAGATTGACCGATCATGCTCTCAAACCGGGTGCGTTCTTTGTGCTCCTCTCGCAGAAAAAGCATTTCGCGAGTTTGTTCCTGGTGCTGAATGATTTTTTCTATCAGAACTCCCAGTTCATTCGGGTCAAATGGCTTGAGCATATAATCATAGGCGCCGTTTTTCATCGCTTCTATGGCTGTGGGAATGGAACCATAGGCGGTAATCATGACGATAGCAATATCCGGATCATTTTCTTTTACATTGCGCAGAACATCCAATCCGCTAATACCTTCCATTTTGATATCGACGAGCATAATGTCGAACTTCATGTCCTTTAATTTTTCCAGGGCGTCTTCCCCACTGGATGCTGTCTCAACGGAATGACCATCCCGCTGCAGCCAGCCGGCGAGCGACTCGCGCATGATCAATTCATCATCGACGATTAGAATCTTGGCACTACTCATTGAGACCTCCTTACTGCACGAGGGTATCAGGGGTTGATTTTAAGGGGACTTTGACTTCAAAGGTTGTACCCTCCCCACTTTTTGATCGCACGTAGATTGACCCCCCATGTTCTTGTACAATCCCGTAAGCAACAGAAAGCCCCAACCCCACGCCCTTACCTTTTTTTTTGGTGGTGAAAAACGGTTCAAACAGGTTGGGGATATTTTCACCCGGAATGCCGATCCCGGTGTCGCTGAAATCGATTTGCACCTTGTCCTCACTCAGCAAATGTGTGGTCTTGATGCTCAGCACACCGCCGTCACTGGCTTCCATCGCTTCGGCAGCGTTGGATACCAAATTCATGAAGACTTGCTGTAGCTGATCCTCGGAGCCAACCAGATCCGGCAGGTTGGGGTCCAGATCCGTCTCAACCTTTACCCGGTTAATTTTAAGAAGGTTGGCATTCAGAAATAGCGTCTGTTCAATCAGTCGATTGATACTCAAGCGTTTGGGTTCCATTTTGGATTGACGCGCGAAGGCCAGCAGATTTGAGACAATGCGACTCGTTCGGCGGGTTTCAGTTTCCATGAGCTCCAGATACTGGGTGAACTGATCGATTTCCTTTTGGTTGATAGTGTCTTCTACGACAATCCGTTTCATCAGCATGATCAGATTTAAGATTCCGGCAATCGGGTTGTTGATTTCATGCACCACCGAGGCCGAAAGCTTTCCCAATGACGACATTTTGTCCTGGTGCAGCAGTTTTTCGTGGGTCTCCTTCAACTGGCGGGTGCGGTCTTCCACCATCTGTTCAAGCCGGTGAGTAATTTCCTCTTCTTCCTTTTTGTGTTGGGTGATATCCCGGCTGATATGGACAAATTTTGATATTTTCCCGTTTTTTTCCCAGATTGGATAGACGTTGGCCTCATAGTAGCGCTTTTCGCCGTCGGGCATCAGCCGGGTTTGAATTTTGCGAACCTGTCGTTTGTTGCGGACGACTTCCATTAGGGGACAGTCGGTTTCTCCGTCCTTGCAGGGAAAATCGATATTATGATAGACCTCGAAGCATTTCCTGCCGATAACATCTTCGCGGGAGTAATGCATCTTGGTTAGAAATGCTTCATTGGCATCCAGAATTTTCATCTCCGGCGTTATTACAAGAATAAAATCCTGGATGCCGTTCAGGATGGTCTCCATTTCTTTGGTTCGTTGCCTTAGTTTGTGTTCTTCCAGCCCGATGGCTTTCCAAAAAATGCTGAAGACATGGTAGGAGAGGATCCGGATACGTTGCGGACGAGTCTGTAAAATATTGTCAAATATTTCTTGATCCGGGGTCAGCATGATAATCAAGTTAATATTGTAACGCCGATCGTAGAGCTGACGGCAATCATTGAATGTTAGAAGGCCGAGCTCATCGGCTAGAAGTCTTCCCGGACTTTCAGGATTTGGATCAGCGACCGCTAGTATGGGTGCATACATTTCCTCTTGTTCATACACCGAGGTCGTCTTTTCAAGAATTTCCGCACATACCTCACCTCCCCCCACCAGGCCAATATTAATTATTGAAGGCTGTTTTGGGGGCGCATTTGACGGATGTATAGACGGCATGAAGTCGATTCTCCTTTTGTGTTGGAAAATTAGACATTATCACGCTGCCATGCAGGTTTCAAGGATTTGATGTAGGAAAATTAAACATTACCCTACTCAATTGCTGGCTTTCGCTGCGAAATTAAAGCAAATTTTGGTTGACAAATTTTACTAAAACATCTAAATTCGCTCCTTCGTGTTCACTTGATGCGAATTTTGGGCGTTCGGTTGTTAGGGATGACGGCACAACGGGTCGGAACGTAAATTTCACCCTCCGCTATGCGTCTAATCTATAGAAAAATTACGATTTTTCCTTGACATCAGTTTTGGCCCCCTAAAGCTAAATCGCAGCTAAAATGTAATTGAAGAGGATCATTTACGATAATTTCATAGTTTCTCTTTCACAGTTTTTAACAAATTCAGATACTAAGGAGTAAATCAATATGACAGAAAAAGTCCAAGGATCTGTTTTGGTTCTCGGAGGTGGAATTGCCGGAATGCAGGCATCACTGGATCTGGCCAACTCCGGTTATCTAGTTCATCTTGTGGAAAAATCATCTGCAATCGGGGGATTGATGTCTCAGCTGGATAAGACCTTTCCTACCAATGATTGTGCCATGTGAATTATCTCTCCCAAACTGGTCGAGGTCGGCCGGCACCTAAACATAGATTTGATCACCAACAGTGACCTTTTAAACCTTGAAGGCGAACCGGGGAATTTCAAGGCTCAGATTCGAAAAAATGCTCGTTACATAGATATTTCCAAATGCACCAGCTGTGGGGAATGCACCACTGTCTGCCCCGTTGATCTTCCGGATGGTTACCAGGAAGGGCTATCCACTAAAAAAGCGACCTACAAACAATACGCTCAGGCCATCCCCGGTGCTTTCGCGATTGAAAAAGGCGATAGAGCTCCCTGCCGTCTGGCCTGCCCGGGCGGTCTAAACGTTCAAGGGTATGTCAATATGGTTAAGATGGGTCGATATAAAGAGGCCCTGGACATCATCATGGAAGATTTGCCATTACCCGGCGTACTGGGCCGGATCTGCCCGCATGGTTGCGAAGATGCCTGCCGCCGCTGTGATGTCGATGAGCCCGTAGCCATTCGCGACCTGAAACGCTTGGCCGCTGACAAGTTCGATTGTCGCGAAGTTGAAGTCGAGTGTGCATCGACTCGAGAGGAAAAAGTTGCGATTGTCGGATCCGGTCCGGCAGGTCTTTCATGTGCCTATCAATTGGCACGTAAAGGGATATTATCCACCATATATGAGGCACTGCCCGAGCCCGGCGGTATGTTGAGGGTCGGAATTCCCTCCCATCGTTTACCGAGAGAAATTTTAAACCAGGAGATCGAGGTGGTCACCAATTTAGGGGTGGAGATAAAGACCAATACCCCTATTGGCGCGGATTTGTCGATCGATGATCTCTTAAACAACGGCTATAAAGCGGTCTATTTGGCCCTTGGGGCTCACAAAGGCATCGAACTCGGTATTCCGGGGGAAAAAGCCAACGGTGTGCGCCAGGGCGTTGAATTCTTAAGAGAAGTCAATTTGACGGGCAAAACCGAGGTGGGGAAAAATGTCGCTATTATCGGCGGTGGTAATGTGGCGATCGATGTTGCCCGTTCTGCGGTTCGCCTAGGTGCCGAAAAGGTCAACATCGTTTATCGCCGCACCCGCAATGAGATGCCGGCCTGGGAGGAAGAAATTCAGGCCGCCGAGGATGAGGGAACTGAGATTACATATCTATCTGCCCCTCAGGAAGTGTTGACCAGGGATGGAAGCGTGGTCGGCTTGCGATGTATCCGCATGGAATTAAGCGAACCGGATTCCTCGGGTCGCAAACGACCCATACCGATCCCCGGCAGTGAATATGACATTGAAATTGATCAACTGATACCAGCCATCGGCCAACGGCCGGATCTATCTGCCCTCGAAAATGTCACCGGCTTGACCTTTTCCCGCTGGGGCACCACTGAGGTCGATGCGGTTACTTTCGCCACCGAACGAGAGGGTGTGTTTGCCGGCGGTGATCTGCAAACCGGTCCGTGGGTCGCGATCGGTGCTATCGGTGCCGGCAAAGAAGCTGCCGAATCCATTTTGCGTTATATTGAAAATCGTGACCTGGCTGAAGGACGCGAGCCTATTGTTTATGAAGATCCCTGCTACCGGCCGGTACCTGAAAATGAGCCCGTGATGGCTCGAGCCAAAATGCCCGAATTGCCCGTGAAAAAACGACAAGGTAATTTTAACGAGGTCGAGCTGGGTTATGAAGAAGCCGTCGGGCAGCAGGAAGCGGCACGCTGTTTGAACTGCGGGTACTGCTGTGAATGCTATCAATGTGTAGAGGCTTGCCTGGCCAATGCCATCGACCACAGCCAACAGGATGAAATCGTTGAAATTGATGTGGGCTCAGTGATTCTGTGCCCTGGAAGCGAACCCTATGATCCGTCTCATCTGGAAAATGTCTATCATTACAAAGCAAGCCCCAATGTGGTTACCAGTCTGGAGTTTGAACGCTTATTGAGTGCTTCGGGCCCGACCATGGGACACTTGAAAAGGCCTTCAGATGATGCGGAGCCCAAAAAAGTCGCTTGGTTGCAGTGCGTCGGTTCGCGGGATAATAACCAGTGCGGGAACGGATACTGTTCATCGGTATGTTGCATGTATGCCATCAAGGATTCCATGATTGCCAAAGAACACGCCGATGGCGATCTGGACTGCGTCGTTTTTAATATGGATATCCGCACCTTCGGCAAAGATTATGAAAAATACTACAATCGTGCTCAAGATGCCGGTATTCGATTCGTAAAATCCCGCATTCATTCCCTGGACGAAGTGGGCGATACCGGGAATTTGAGTGTCCGCTACATGGACGACGCCGGTGAGCTTCAGATAGAAGAGTTTGACATGGTGGTTCTCTCGGTGGGTCTTCAGGTACCGCAGTCCACTGCGGATTTAGCTGAGAGGATCGGCATAGAGCTCGATTCATCCAATTTTGCAGTCACTCATCCCTTCACTCCGATTGAAACCTCGCGTCCCGGTGTTTACGCTTGCGGTGTGTTTCAGGAACCCAAAGACATTCCCAGTTCCGTGATCGAGGCCAGTGCGGCAGCATGTGCCGCAGGCTCCCGATTGGCCGAAGCCCGCAATTCCCTGACCCGAAGTGTGACGGTGCCGGAAGAAATTGATGTGGCCGGCGAGGAAGCACGCATTGGCGTTTTTGTGTGCAACTGCGGTGTAAACATCTCCAGCGTAGTGGATGTTGCCGGGGTGGAAGAATATGCCAAGACACTGCCGAATGTCGTCTATTCCGGGCAGCAGCTTTTTACATGTTCTCAGGATGCCCAGGATTTAATGAAAGAGATCATAAAAGAGCAGCGTTTAAACCGGGTCGTAGTGGCGGCCTGCAGTCCTAAGACCCATGAACCTATTTTCCAGGATACCATGGAGAGCTGTGGTCTAAATAAATATCTCTTTGAAATGGCCAACATCCGCAACCAGGATTCCTGGGTCCATTCCCAAACCGATGAGGAAGCGACTCAAAAAGCAAAAGATCTCGTGAAAATGTCGACGGCCAGGGCCGCTACCCTGCATCCGCTTGAAGAAAAGAAAATCCCGGTTATCCAGAGGGGCTTGGTAATCGGCGGTGGGGTCGCCGGTATGAATGCGGCTCTGGGTTTGGCCGACCAGGGATATGAGGTCGTATTGGTGGAAAAAGAAGCCCAACTGGGCGGTCTCGCCAATCGGCTGACGGCGACCATCGAAGGTGCCAACATCAAAGATTATCTTCATGATTTGATTCCCAAAGTCACCAATCACTCCCAGATCCAGGTGTTGACCAATGCGCTGATTGTCGGGTTTTCCGGGTTCAAAGGCAATTTCACCACTGAAATTCTGGTGGGCCCGGATATGGTCCAACGCAAAATCGATCATGGCATCGTCATCCTGGCAACGGGTGCTAATGAATATAAACCCAAAGAGGAAGACTATTTATATGGACAGGATGAACGGATAATGACCCAACTTGACCTGGCGGAGCGCATGGAAAAAGGCGAGGTCGGTGATCCACAAAATGTGGTTATGATTCAGTGCGTCGGCTCCCGCAATGAGGAAAATCCAAACTGTTCAAGAATTTGCTGCCAGACGGCGATTAAAAACGCCATTCATCTGAAAGAAGACAACCCGGACACCAACGTTTTCATACTGAATCGGGATATTCGGACATACGGCCTGCTGGAAGAATATTACACCGAAGCCCGCAAGAAAGGCGTTCTGTTCTTCCGCTTCGAAGCTGAAAATCCACCGGTTGTCGAATCATCGAACGATGGTGTCAATGTGACCTTCAAAGATCATATTCTTGACCGTCCGATTCAGGTCGCGGCTGATTTGTTGATTTTAAGTGCCGGGATGCAGGCTGAAGATACCGAGGAGTTGTCATCGATCGTTAAACTTGCCCGCACGCCGGAAGGATATTTTATGGAGGCCCATGTCAAATTGAGACCGGTGGATATGGGAACCGAGGGAGTTTTTGTCTGCGGAACAGCGCACAGTCCCAAATTGTTGTCTGAAACGATTTCTCAAGCCTATGCTGCTTCCGCACGGGCCATAACCTTCCTGTCCCAGGCCCATTTGACATTGTCCGCGGTGACGGCGCAGGTGGAAGGGGAAAAATGTGCCTCCTGCCTCATTTGCGTCCGTTCGTGTCCCTATGATGTTCCCAAGATCAATGATGAGGGCGTCAGTGAAATCGATGATGCCCTGTGCCATGGGTGTGGCATTTGCGCCGCAGAATGTCCGGCTAAAGCCATTCAACTCAACTGGTACGAAGACGACCAGATTTTGTGCAAAGTTGAAGCCCTGCTGGAAGGCGTTCTTTGATTTCGGATTTTATTTGTCAGCGTATTTCTTTAAACGAGGAGAAAGCATGAGTAACAATTTTGAGCCAATTATACTAGCGTTTTGCTGCAATTTCTGAGGGTACACAGCGGCGGACCTGGCAGGTTCGATGCGATTGCAATACCCGACAAACATTAAAATCGTTCGCGTTCCGTGCACCGGAAAGGTTGACGTCATTCATATCATGCGGGCCATCGAAAAAGGGGCCGATGGTGTGTGCGTAATCGGATGCCTGGAGGGTGAGTGTCACTATAATTCAGGGAATCTCATGGCCAAGCGGCGAGTCGAACAGGCCAGTAAAATTTTGGATACGATCGGTATCGGCGGCGAACGTGCCAAGATGTATAATTTATCTTCGAGTGAAGGTCCGCGTTTCGCTCAATATGCCACAGAGTTCACTGAAATTGTTAAAGAGCTTGGACCCAATCCTTTGCGATTGGCAAAGAATAAGGCTGCATGAAATTTAATGTTGTCGATTGAAAATTGAAGATTGGACATTAGCCATTTTTCAATGGACCATTGGCAATTGAGAAAGAGAGGTCGCATTTTATGATTGTTGCAGATAGAAAACCGGTTGAGGAAATCATCGAATACCTCAAAGATCACAAAAATATTTTGGTTTTGGGATGTAACGAATGTGTTACTGTTTGTGAAGCAGGCGGTAAAAAAGAAGTCCAGGTACTCGCCTCTGCTTTGAGGATGAACGCCCAAAAAAATGGTAATGAGGTAAAGATCGACGAACTCACCCTGGAGAGACAGTGTGATCATGAA
>JASFJP010000010.1:0-19345 GCA_050121225.1 Desulfobacterales bacterium | reverse complement strand
CTCCCAATCCGGCTTCGCTTTGCCTGGGGGTGAAACCACTGGATGAAAAGATTGGATTCTACCTTCTAAATTTGTAACCGATCCTTCCTTTTCGCTGATGGATGAACCCGGCAAGATAACATCTGCCATTTTTGCCGTTTCGCAATTGAGAATATCCTGCACGACGAGGAATTCCAAATTTTGGAGAGCTCTTTGTAGTCTATCATGTTGCGGCAAGGCGCTGAGGGGATTTTCTCCCATGATGTACAGAGCCTTTAAATTGCCTCTCTCGGCGGCTTCGATCATACGCACCAGATTAAGACCGGGGTCTGGAGAAATATTTGCCTTCCAGTTTTTCTCCCATTCTTCCCTGGCGGTATCATTTTCAAGCGGCTCACGACCAGGCAGAAGATGCGGCGCCGCTCCCATGTCCATTGCCCCAAATTGATTGTTTTCTTTGGCAAGAATATAAATCCCTGATCCGACACAACCGAGGCTTCCGGTCATCATGGATAGATTGAGTATTGCACCCAGCGCATGCGCCCCATTTTTTTGCTGGATAACCCCGTGGCCAACGACAATCGCAATTTTTTTTCCCTTCAACATCTCAACGGTTTTCATTATTTCCGCTGAGTCCAGGTTTGTCAGACGACTGACCCTATCAATGCTAAGCGATGACAAGCCATACCGAAAAAGGCTAAAGCCTTCAGTATATTTGTCTATAAATTTTGGATCATATGCTTCCTTTTCATGCAGTATCGCAGTGAAACCGTTGATCAACTCGAGATCAGTTTGGGGTTTGATGGGAAGCCAGATGGAAGAAAAGTGTGTCAATTCCGTTTTACGGGGATCAACAACGATCAGCGGGATACCGCGGTTTGCGGCTCTTTTGAGATAATAGCTAACCACTGGAACTGAATGATTGGGGTCTGCGCCCAGAACTAAAATGACTTCCGCTTTCTCAAGGTCGGCAAGCTGATTTTTACGATATCCGCCATCCGTCTTGTCATCAAGTACCTTCAACAAGGATTGGCCATAGATGTATCCTCCATTGTCAACATTGTTCGTGCCAATTAGTACCCGGGCGATTTTCTGAAAAAGATAATTTTCTTCGTTGGAGCATTTCGATGAACCCAGAAAAGCGATGCTTTGCGGGCCGTTTTCACGCTTGATTTCCATCAAACGATTTGACACCAGCTCTAAGGCTTCATCCCATGATATCGGAGCCATAACCTGTTCGCCGTCGTCTCCGCTGTTGCGCAGCAGGGGACTGACCAGGCGATGGGATGAGTTTAAAAAATCATGTGCAAAGTGCCCTCGAACACACAAGGTTGCTCCATTTACACTTTCCGGTTGGTGGGCCGGGTTTACGTCGGTGATACGGTTGTTTGTGGCACCCACGGCCAAGCTGCATCCGACTGAGCAGAATCCGCAGATCGAAACCGATTCCCGCTCCGGGCTGCCAACATAGCGGCTATTTTTAGCGGACAGCGCACCGGTCGGACAAATGCTCACGCAGGTTCCACAAAACGTGCAATTGGATTGTTCCAGTCCCAATTCATGGGCGGTCGCGGGACGTGAATCAAACCCGCGGAGGTTATAATCGATGGCGCCGACAACGACCAGTTCATGGTCCGCGCGGATGCATTTACCGCAGAGAATGCACTTGCTCAGATCCCTGATAATAAAAGGATTAGCCTCTTCAAAGGGTTTGTAATTGGGCATGGGGTAAAGATTCGGTTCACCGATTCCCAGATCAGCAGCGATTTGACGTAGCTGACACCGATTCCCCTTGCTGCAGACAATGCAGGATTCCGGGTGTTCTGCTATCATCAGGCGGACAATATTGCGTCGATGCTTGACAATCCGGGGGCTGGCAGTTTGAAGAACCATATCCTGGGCAGCAGGCGTAACACAGGATGCCATGAGCCGTCCGGTTTTCTCGTCTTCGACCAGACACAGACGACAGGCGCCGAAGGGTTTCAGATCCGGGTGGTAACAAAGCTTGGGAATTTTAAATCCATTTTGCTCAGCAGCTTCCAGAATGCTGGTGCCGGAGGGGCATAGGATTTTCTTGCCGTCGATAGACAAAACGATAGTATCCAAGGGATAGACTCCTTTTGTACGGTAGGTTTGCCAGTTGATCGGTTACCCTGTCAGTCATTTATTTGTGAATTGATAGGTTCTCAACAGGCGGACGGAACATCTCGGGTTCATTTCAATTTTGCCGCATCTAGATAGTGTTTGAGCTTTTCTTCACCGCCAATCGTGATAATGTGAACCCCCTGGCACAGATCTTTCAGCGCGGCGACAATATCAGTAAAGATTTCAATGCTGGCTTTTTGTTTGTCCGGTGCATGCGCCAATTTCTGGACAATCCATTCGGGTACCAGGCCGGACTTTAAATGGCGATTGAGGAATCTGGCCATGCCGGCGGTTCTTAGAATCATGACTTCTGCAATAACCGGGACGCCGAAGGTGTTCGTTCGTTTCAAGAATCTTGCAAATTGATCGACATCAAAAATGGGTGTTGTTAAAAAATAGCTGGCGCCAATTCGAACCATTTCCTCCATTTCTTTCATTTCTAAATCAGGAACGTTCTTTCCCCATGCAGATTCGACCCCAGAACCCAACACAAATTCGGCGCTGCTTTCAAGCGTATCACCTTCAACGGTATGCCCTTCTCGAATGTGTTCGAGCACCGACTGTAATTTGCCGGCATCTACATGGAAAAACATCATCTCCTGCAGACTGTCGCCGGTGATGCGGTAATCCTCGGTAAAGACCAGTAAATTGTCAATGCCGGCTTCATGGGCATTGATGAGGTCATTTTCCAGCTGCAAACGGTTTTTATCCCGTGTCGTGGTCTGGTATATCGGTTCGAGCTGGTTTTGGTTTAACAATTGGCAGGTCTTTATTGTATCTCCGACGATTCCCTCAAAATCCACCTCGGACAATGACACCCCGTCAACGCGTCCCCGAACCCGACTTAAGGTTTCAACAAGATCTTCGGGTTCCTGATCAATCGGCGCCTGGACTTCTGATGTGACGACAAATTTCTTCTTATTCAAAGCATCTTTTAGCTTCATTCGAGCCTCCTACTCAAGTTAAGGATATGAATCCTTTAGCGCAGTTCCAGTAGTCGAGCCACTTCTTCCTTCAACTGAGGTAAGGGAAACGGCTTCGAAAAACAGGCGTCTGCACCATGGTCTTTCATCTTCTTGAATTTTTCTTCGTCCAGGTATGCAGACAGCACGATTATCTTGGTGGCCTGTGTATCAGGATTCTCTTTGATTTTACGACACACTTCGTACCCTTTAATGTCCGGCATCATGATATCGAGGATCAGCAGGTGCGGTGCAAAGTGCGTGACCTGAAGCCCGGCCTCAAAGCCATCAGACGCGGAAATCACCTCATAATCAAATTCATCTTCTTCCAGCGCCTGAACAATCGTTTCAACGATGATGGGGTCATCATCAACAACCAAAATTTTCCTTTTTGTCCCCACTGATTCATCTTTTGGAATCGGAATTCCCTGCTTGGTCATGAAAACTTCAAGATCGACCTTGTTAATACGGCGATGTCCCCCCACAGTTTTGTAGGCTTTGATATGTCCGGAATCAATCCAGTTGATGATGGTCTTGGGAGAAACATTGCAGTACTGGCTGGCTTTAAAAACGGTAAGTACGTCATCCATAGTGATCTCCTTTAAATTTACAGTTTTTATAGAATATATGATAAATATGTATTTTTCAGTTTGTCAAGAATTTTTTTAAATTATCCAATAATTTTTTAACTAACTATTTTTTATATTAAAAATTAGATAGACCCAATAAAGACTATAAATGAATTTATAATTATTATAGATATTATAGATATTTAAAGTAAATATCGTGTCTTGACATACGGTATCATTTATGGTCTGTTTCGATCCCGAGTCACCATATATTAAAAGACAGAGGTTCATAAAAGCCGTGCGCGTAAAAAAAGAAACGTTTAATCAGGAAGAGGCAGGTCAAGATACTGGCGCACATAACCTGAAGCATGCCAGTCGCACACTGCCATGGGCACGGCTTCTTCCTATGGTATTCATAGTCTTTGCCACGCTGGTCGTTTTCTGGCCGGTAATCGGTCACCAGTTTCTGGCATGGGATGATTCTGTAGATGTTTATAACAATCCGTATCTTCAGTCAGCATCTATTGACAATCTGCTGCGCTTCTGGCGTTACCCCTACGAAGGCCTCTATCTTCCGTTAACTTATACGTTCTATGCATTGGTAGCTTGGGCGCCTTCGCTGCTGCCGGCAACCTCAGCCGATGGAATCTTACCCGATCCAAGGCTTTTTCACAGCCTGAATCTGTTTTTCCATTTGCTGAGCTCACTGATTGTATGGCGCATCGCATGCCTTCTCTTGAGGCGCACCAGACAAAAGGGGGCTAATCAGACGATTGCGGTGGACTCGTTGCCATTGGAGTGGGCAGCATGCGGTGGAGCCCTGTTGTTTGCTATACATCCTCTTCAAGTTGAACCCGTCGCTTGGGTGGCAGGCATGAAGGATGCACTGTGCGGTCTGCTGTCGCTCGTGGCTGTATGGCACTATTTGAGGTATGTGGATGCAAAAGCGGAGCAAAACAAGCCGTCGCGCCCCGCGCTGCATTACGGGATCGCCATAGCAGCATTCGCCCTGGCACTCTTGGCAAAGCCGACAGCCGTTGTTGTGCCAGTGGTATTGTGGCTGCTGACCGCATTGGGCTGGCGGCGCTCGTGGCGTGAGCATCTATCCGGTTTGTGGGTCTGGTTCCTGATCGCCGCAGCATGTGGTCTGCTGACCCGATGGGTTCAGCCTTCTGCCGGCTTTGTTTATGAGCCGCCCCTGTGGGCGCGTCCGCTGATAGCAGGCGATGCGATTGCATTTTATCTCTACAAACTGGTTTTGCCCATCCGGCTAGGACCGGATTACGGACGATCTCCCGAGTTTGTTATGGAGCAAGGGTGGCTGCTGCTTACCGGACTGGCACCGTTGCTGCTTGCCATATGGATATTCTTGAAACGGAACCAACTGCCGTGGCTTTTAGCATCCGCAGGGATTTTTGTTGCCAGCCTGCTGCCGGTTTTGGGGCTGATCTCTTTTAACTTTCAGCGCTATTCGACGGTTGCAGACCGTTATGTCTACCTGGCCATGCTGGGCCCGGCACTTGCCATGGCCTGGGGATTGACGCGGCCCAAAAAGCACATGGCGGCCATAGGCGGCGCGCTTGTACTGGGGTTTTTTCTACTCCGCAGTACCTGGCAAATCCCATACTGGCATAATACAACCACGTTTTTTAAACACGCCCTGAAAATCAACTCCGGTAGTTTCCTGGCGCATAATAATCTGGGTTTTGCTCTGGCAGAGCGGGGACTAGACGAAGAGGCTATACGTCATTATATCGAGGCGTTACGACTAGAACCCGAATTTGGCAAAGCACATATGAACCTCGCCAATGCGCTGGCGCGTCAGGGCAAGTTACAGGATGCCATGCCACACTATGCCGAAGCCATACGGATAGAGCCCACCTCGCCTCGTGCCCATAGCAACATGGGAGTGGCTTTGGCCGAGCAAGGACGCTATGAGGAGGCGATAAACTATTATAATGAGGCCTTGCGTCTGCAACCCAGATCGGCCCTGGCGCACAATAATCTCGGAGAGGCACTGGCGCGTCAACGTAAATTCCAGGAAGCCACACAGCATTTTAATGAGGCCTTGCGCTTACAACCCCGCTATGCCAAGGCGCATAACAACCTTGGAATTGTGTTTGCGATTCAGAACCGCCCGGAAGAGGCGCTGCATCACTTTTCCGAAGCGCTCCGCCTGCAACCCGACTCGCCCAAAACACACTACAACCTTGCTGGCGTCTATTTACGTCAAGGAAAAGTCCAGGAAGCGAAAGATCACTACAAGGAGGCAATCCGGCAAAAACCGAACTATACAAAAGCACACTTCAGTTTGGGTATGGTTCTGGCCAAACAAGGCAAGCTTAACAAGGCCATGTATCATTTCTCCGAAGTCCTGCGCATCGATCCTGACAATGTAACGGCCCGCAAGTTATATGAGCGTCTCCAACAGATGACCAAATCCTCAGATCTTTCTTCCCCCTTGCGGTAAGCCTGAGGTCCACGCTCATCTCACGCCGTGTCGTCTTTCGTAGAGCGCCTTAATTGGGCTTAGAGCGTTTGTCAGAATAACGTTCCGATATTGGTGATTTCGCCAGCCTTCTTTGGTTTAACAATAACCTCTATGGCTTGATTCAAACGCTTATATTCTTTAGCTTAAGAAAAGAAACATAGCGGGAATACTTGCAGACCAAACGGTAGTATTATTTTCAAAACTCAATCAAGTTTAACATCATTGTCAGTAACAGTCACAATGCAGTCATTATTTCAGGCGATCCTTTTTTTTATAATTTCATCAACTGTGATGTCCAGTCCGGCGAGTTTATGGAAGCAATAACGGCGGGCATCACTATCAAGCTGCTCCGGAACAAATAACCCCTTTTCCGCAAACGCATCATCTACCATCATTTCAACGAAAACTGCAGCACACTGCCCCGTCAAATATGCCTCATGGCTTAAGCCGGACTTCTCAAAAGCTTCCACCAGAGCCGGCGAATTGACATAGCAGTCAATCCTTATGGGCTTGTCTTCTTTGTGGCCATCGACCCGAACCAGAAATGCACCTTCTTCCGTAACCAGTCCTTGATCAAGAATGGTCTTGATTTCATCCTGGAATTTTGGCGCGGGGGGGCACAATTTTAAAACCAGATCCTTGGGAATGACTTCGGCACCATTAAGTGTCACGGGGCTATTCGAAAGCAGCCCCATGTTATAGAGCGATTCGGAAAGTACAACATGTGGACCGCCGTATTTGAACTCTACGTTCTTGACGCCTTTGAACACTTTATCCGCCAGCAAGCCCATGGTCACCGGTTCATCATGTTCATGATCGACCATGTAGACCTCTTGATCGATTCCCCTAAATTTCATCATTAAAGGGCGACTAAACGGTTTGTCCGTTACAATAGTTCCATTCTCACACCGAAAGGTATTATAGGCCATGTCTCCGAAGGCCACTTCCGGCGACCACCAGAATGGCGTAAATTGCTTTGCCCAAACGCCCTCATAAATATAGATACCAATGAAATCACAGATATCCAGCTTACCTACGGACTCCTTTGCGATGAGATTGGCCAGACCGGGGGACGATCCACATCCAACAAGCGCCGTCAGTTCTTTGGCCTTGAATTTTTCATGCCACTCGGAAAAAATCATCTGATAGCTTTCGACAAACCCGATTTCTTCCATGGGGCCAGCCATATCCATATAGGACGCATCCACCGCTAAGGCCGCTTCCATAATAATCAGATTGAACTCCAGGGGCAACCCATTCACAACTAGGTCACACTCTTCAGCAGCCCACATCACTTTTTTCACATCGTGGGCGTCCAGCTGTATGGCTTTTGCTTTTTTCAAAGAACCGCTCAACTTTTTTGCTGCATGGATATCGTAGTCCGCACAAACAATTTCAGATACCCCCGGATGTTCATCCATACGTTTAGCAATTGTGCTCCCCTGGGCGCCAACGCCAACAACGATGATTTTTTTCATTCTGACTCCTTTCTGATACTTATAGAAATTAACTACTTAATGAACCTTAAATAGTCCTCATCTTCTAAAGTCAAATGAATTTTTGCAGGAAAACCGATGCCTTTGGCCTCAAATTTCGTAAATTCCCAGGGAATGCTCACAGTATTGGACAAAAATTCAATTTGCTTGTCTACAAAGCCCAAGTGACGTCTCTTGCAATAGACGTTGACGGTAACCCGCCTGGTGGATGGGTGACTGTTTGAGGTTGACACCCGCGTGACGCTTCCATATGATGACCGCGCCAGCGCAGCCGTTTGCAACAACCCATGCTTGTCAGTTATTTTAGATTTTTACAACGATGCCATGCACATCTCGGGAATAGACGAAGGAGTTGGGATCCAAGACATACCACCCAAACCCGATATAAACAGAATTATAACCAATTTGGATCCTCCGATCGGTTTTGGATTATTTTTGATCCAGGCCTTATCTGATACCGTGGAATTAAACGCTGATTCCAAGGTGGGTCATTATTTAAAAATAATTATCAAAAAAATTCCAAATGAATTGTAACCCTGGGGTCCATTACTTCTTGTTTAATTTGGTGAACTTCGCGCCTTTTAAAGAAATGTCGGCGATCAGTCCCTTGGCGTCAAAAACAAAACAGAGAATTTCTTCGTTGACGGTTTTTGTATCAACCCGTTCTCCGGCTCCAACGGTTATGAGGGCTACATTGCCATCGACGCCGGCCTCCCAACCCTCGCTTTCTCTGAATTTTTTAAGGACATTGTTATTCATAAACAAGAGTATAATGTCTTTTGCTTCCCCCCCAATTTGAAATCCAAAAGAGCCGGAAATAAGGTTGTAATAATCAACCGTTTTCCCGCTGATGCGCAATGCGCCCTCACCGTATTCACCACCTACGACAAATGCGCCTTTAATAACATTCGGCATGACCAGCATGGCCTTTGATTTTTGGGCAAGGCCTCCGGCACCGTTTACCTGTTTGTAGAAGCGGTCAACGGCGGCGTCCACACTGGCATCGATCTCTTTTGCGGTCTTCGCTTGCATATTACTATACAAAAACAAACTGATCACTAGCGTCCAAAAAACAACGGCTACCAATTTTCTCGATCTCATATTTTCCATTTTTTCCTCCTTTTAAATCGGCGTATCTTATGCTTTCCCAGATTTACATAAAATTACGGCTTGTTGTGATGCATGGGAAAGTTTTAAGAGCCGGTTATCTTTTTGTGGAAATTACGTATACTAAAATGAACATTAATGAAAATGGTTGTATGAATTTTTTTACATATTTTTATTGGAAAAAATTATATCCAATAATCCCAATAATAAATGTAAGCTACCTCGTATAAATAGTAACTAAGGTTTAACTTATCGTTTTAATGTGATATTCTATAATAGAATGCAACGCAAGCCATCTGCTGCCGTTGTTACTACCAAGGTCATTTTTTCAACTCATTCGTTATTTAATATTTTTCCCCTAAACTACCGAGGACTAAATAACCATTTGAAATGTTTGGTAAGAAATTTGCATTAAAAACAGAATGCTTCTCTTTTATTTTAATCATTACCATTAGAAATCGACATCAGGAGGTGAAAAAATGAGAATTCTTAACCCTGGAATTATTACCAAAGAAGAGGACGTATTCATCACTTCAATCAAATCCACATTTAACTCAGATAATATCGGGAAAGTATTCAAGGATCAATATAATTTGACATCGATTACGAGCACGGATTGCAAAGAAGGGGATATTATCGTTTATAACGAGCAAATTGCATTACAACTCGGATTTGAGGTGCAGGTTGCGTTTGGTCTGCTGATCGATAGAAGCGGCAATTATTTGGGTATCACCGATTCTAACACCGGCGCCAATAACCAAGTGGAATCCGGCGAATACCAGGTCAATCTCATGGAATCCGATTTCATAAAAGGCTGTGAGAGGGAAATTATCTCTGCAATAGCAACATCTCTGGGAAATGATACCTTGCAAGAGCTTTTTGAAAAAGAATTCAGACTGAGTATAAACGGTAATCCGAAATTTATAGAGGGAAGCATTGTGGCTTACGAAAACGGCGTTGCCTATAAGTTGGAATATGAAGCTCAGCTGCGATTCAATCTTCTGATCGACCGCGCCGGAAACTATCTCGGCCCAGGACAAAAGGAAGAAGCTGCTGAGAGGCATGAAGAAGAAACAACTGCCACAGACGATTACTCATCCGAGGCAAAACTAATTGCTACGGAATCGAGATATTTTTAGACCGAAAATGGGCAAAACCTTTGAAGCCTTAGAGAAATATTTAAAGACTAAAGATAGTCCGGGGGGATATAATGCGGGCACTTTGGATAATCCTGCATTTAGGATGATCAAGCCGGGTCATTCAAACAATCCACAGCCGAAAAATCCTGAAAAATTCGAGGATTCTCGCAGCAAGGACGCTTTCAATGAAACTGCGAATGACCCCATGGATCGGTTTGAACAGTACAAACTGCTGCAACCGATCGCCAAACAAATTGTACTCAATCTAAAAACCAGTGCGATACAGAATATTATTAAATACAAATATTTCTTAGTTTTGCATGGCCATCTTAAATATACGAACGGTGAGCTATTAGTCGCTGAGAATCAATACTTCTATCGGCTCAATTTTAAATCCAAAGCTATTTTGCCCATGTTGCTAGACCGGCAAGGAGACCTAAAAAATTTTCTGCAGAAGAGCAATAATCCTGTCGCTTGCCGGAATAGCCACGCTGTGCCATCTCATATTTTGAATACCGATGAGATCCGGCAATTTGAATTGACGCTCATTCGGAATATGTTCAACGCTGCTGATAAGGACTCGGTCAAAGAGATATTGGGGGCTATTTTCGACCTCTCATTTTACGATGAAATTGAATGCAGAGACGGCAAAATGGTCGTGTTGAACGGAGCGGTTGCTTATGAACTTCTAATTGATGTGAATTTTGGATTTTCTATTTTCATTGATGAATATGGTATTTTTATCGATGCAGCAGCGGCCGACGACTCCGATGTATCGCAAAAAGTGATCGAGGATTATTTAGTCCATCAGAGTTGGTTTCCGTCAATGAACATATTTAAAAAGCAGAAGGCCGAATTTGACAGCCCTTCAGCTGCTAAAGCACAAAAATTAAGGAGGACACACCGTGGGAAGAACATTTGATTTACTGCGCCGAGCCGAGGCCAACCTTGAAAATCGTCAAACGCGCGAGGAGATATTCAAAGAATTGGAATTTCAGTTAAACGACCTCGGAATTAACGAAGACCAGCTGTCGAAGCAGCATTTATCTGAAATTAGAAGCAGTCTCACAAAGCTGAACGCCTGTATCAAAAACCCGTTTTCTTTTTTGAATCTGAACATTGGCAAGGGAGTCCGTGCGGGAGTGGAATACAGGTCAAAAATTCTACATACACTCCTAAAGCTTAAACGCTTTGCGTTAATGCGCTATGATATTTTGGTCAACCGGGAAAAATGCATAAAAATTAGAATAATCGCAAAAGAAATAAACAATCAGGACATCCGATCCGCTATTGAAAACAGTCTTTACCAATTAGAACTTAAAGATCAGATTGTTAAGAAAGAATACCTGAAATTAGATCAAATTATGGCTTAGAGGCAGGCGTTAGAACGAATTCTAACGACATTGCATTAGGACTTACGGCGTATTACGTCTTCAACGGCCTCAGCGATATGCTCTGCTGACAGGCCGTATTTTTTTAGTAACGCCAAATATGGCCCTGATTCGGCAAAGATATCACGAATGCCGATGCGCTTCATAGGTATCGGAAGGTTTTCTACCAATAATTCGGCAACGGCACTGCCCAAGCCACCGTAGAAAATATTATTTTCGGCGGTAACAATGGCCCCGGTTTCATGAGCCGCCTGCAAAACTGCTTCACTGTCCAACGGTTTAAGGGTATGACAATCGATGACTCGCACGTTTAATCCCTTAGCGGCTAGATGTTCGGCTGCAACCAGCGACTGCACCACCAGGTCCCGGTTAGCGACGATAGTGGCATCGGTTCCATCGCGAAGCGTGACGGCCTTACCGATCTCAAAAGGGTAGTCCATATCAAAAAGAACCGGCACGGGATCGCGGGTAAAACTGAGATACACCGGCCCATCATATTCTGCGGCCGCCCACACCGCCTGCTTGGTGGTGGTCGGATCTGCAGCAGCGATAATCGTAGAGCCGGCGATCGCCCGCATAATTGACAAATCTTCCTGGCCCTGATGGGTCACTCCGTCCGGACCTGGAGTAATGCCACTGTGGCTGGCGGCGATTTTGACGTTCAGATGTGGATAGTGAATGCTGTTACGCACCATATCCAGGGCTCGCATACTGGCAAAGACAGCGTAGGTAGTGGCAAATGGGATGAGGCCGGTGGTTGCCATGCCCGCTGCGGCCGCCATCATGTTCTGCTCAGCAATGCCGAAATTAAAGGAACGCTCCGGAAACTTTTCAGCGAACAAATTCGTCTTGATGGATTTGGAGACATCGGCGTCAAGTACGACGACCTCGGGATTTCTTTCTCCAAGCTCAAGGATGGCCTCCGCATAGGCGTACCGCGTTGGCTGCTGGGGGGCGCTGGTAAACAGCTCTTCTGATGTCAACAGAGCGATGATTTCTGGACGCACATAATGATAGGGTGATGGATGATTATTCACGGATACACCTCCTGATCTCTTCCAAGGCCTGATTGGCTTCATCCTGAGCGGGAGCTTTGCCATGCCATTCACATACGTTTTCCATAAAGGAGACTCCCTTACCCTTGACGGTGTTGGCGATGATCATCGTGGGCATCCCCTTGAATGTTTTGGCACCTTCCAGAGCCTCGACAACTTGCTCCATATTATGACCGTCGATTTCCATTACATTCCAGCCGAAAGCCTGCCACTTGTCACCAACCGGATCTATAGGCATGACCTCATCCACGGCGTAATCGTTTTGCAGGTTATTGTAGTCCAAAATAGCGGTTAGGTTGTCCAGTTTCCACTTGGCAGCCGCCATGGCAGCCTCCCAGATCGATCCCTCTTGCGATTCTCCATCCCCAATAATTACCCAGACATGGTATTGCTTTTTTCGTAATTTGCCGCTGAGCGCCATACCCAAACCGGCCGACAATCCATGCCCCAGGGAACCGGCTGTCATGTCGATACCCGGTGTTTTAGTCATAGTTGGATGGCCCTGAAGAATACTGTCGAGCTGGCGCAACGTGCCCAGATGGGACTTGTCGAAAAAGCCGCGCTCGGCCAGGGCAGCATACCAAACTGGGCAGGCATGTCCTTTGGATAGAATGAAACGATCCCGATCCGGCCAACCGGGATTTTTGGGGTCCAGGCGCATCAAACGGAAGTAAAGCGCCGTAACAATATCCGCTGCCGAAAGTGAACCTCCCGGATGACCGGCCTTGGCGGTGCATATCATGTCAATAATATCGCAGCGGATGGTCGCCGCCATCTTTTTGAGCTCCTCAACGTCCATGGGTGTTTGATCCATTTCCACTATTGCTCCTTTACTCTGATTTTACTAGCGTACGCTATTTCAGTCGAAAAATATGCTCCTCAATGAATTGCCAAGTTTGCAGATAATCGTCTTGGGACAGCAGTCGCTCAAATTCACTCCTGTCCAGATGATCCAGCAGCTTCCATATGTTGTTGGACATCCGGCTGTTTGCTTCGAAAGTTCCTCTGATATCCCAGCGCGTCGGCGAAGTGTCGGATGTAAGGTAGTCTTCGTATCCGTACTTTTTCAGATAATAAAGAAATTCAACGTATTCCAGATAATGTTTTGTCCCGCAAAAATAATCCCAATCCCATTTACCATCGTTGTCATTGATATGAATGTAGTATTTGTAAGAACTCTCTGCCAAAAGCACCAGAGCTTCGGCCGGGTTCTCGTTACCGTACATTGAATGCCCAAAATCAAGCGTTACCCCCATGTCCGGGCATTGAATGTCGTTCAGCAGACAAAGGGTTTTGGCTGCCGAATCCACAAAACAACGTCCTCTGGTTTCGCTGGGTTTATATTCGATGAATAGGGGAATTTCCGTTTTGTAGTTGCCGGCTTCACCGAATGTTTCCACCAGGTATGCCCAGGTTTGGGCGTAATCGTATTGAAACGCGAATTCGTAACCATCACCCAGTGGGCAGCAAGTCACCTTATTTGCCCCTACTGCTTCGGCAAAATCCTTGGCGTCTTTAATTAAACCGATGGCTTTGTTTCGAACCTCTTTTTTATGAGACGTCAACCCGCCGTTGCGAAATTCAGGTTCGGCCTTTACATTGACGTTGATCGCGGCGATGTTCAGTTTGTGTTTGTTTAATGTTTCTCTGGTCTCAATCGGATCATTGACTTCATACGGGTATACAATTTCCACACCGTCATACCCTTCGATGTTGCTCATCATTTCAAATTTTTGATCCAAATCGAGTGGTCGGTTGTACTCGTGAAAGCGGTCTTTGGTTTGAGATAAAAATCCAGTGATTATAGCCATCTTTAGCATGGCGATCCTCCTTATTTCTGAATTTCTTTCGGCTGTTGTACATACGCGTCTTTATTTCGAGCCAATAAACCGGCAACCGGTGCGATAGACTTGTCCAATTTTTATAGGCTAGCAATGTGCCCAGCTGGATCCTAAGACCCTTTCACCTCGTGCTCATCGAGAGCGATGACACATGTCTTTCTTCTCAGTATTTTGGCCACCAATTTATCCTTGAAATTTCTAAACACAGCAAATTGGCTTACCACCGTCCACACGATGACCAGCAAAAGAATCAACGCGACCGGGCGCGTAAAAATCGGCATAAAGCTTCCCTGTGAAACCATAAGAGCTCGGCGTAGGTTCTCATCGGCCATGGGACCGAGAATAACACCGATCACCAGTGGCGCAATGGGATAACCCATCTCGATCAGAAAATAACTGATGATACCCACCGGCAGCATGAGATACAGGTTGTATATATTCATGCCGAGAGCATAGGAGCCAATGATACATAAAACCCCGATAATCGGCATGAAAAGCTGGGTCGGGATCCTTAGCACCTTGACCACCTGTTTGGCCATCAGCATCCCAACCACCCACATGGTCAGCGAGGCCAGCAATAGAATCGCTGCCACTTCAATAATGAAGTTGGGGTGCTCGAAGGAGATCATCGGTCCCGGTGTGACGCCGTGCAACATAAGCGCCCCGAGCAGCATGGCGGCCGGGGGACTCCCGGGAATACCCAGGTTCAAAAGCGGGATCATGGCTCCGCCCACGCAGGCATTGTTGGCCACCTCAGTGCATAGAACCGCCTTTATTTCTCCTTTTCCAAACGTTTCCGGATGTTTGGAGGTGTTCTTGGCGGCCCCGTAGGACACCCAGGCGGCAATGTCTTCCCCGATCCCAGGGACCGAACCGATGCCGACACCGATGAGCGCAGATCGGATAATACGAGGAATGTTTCTGACAATCGTCGCGAATTCCGGTAAAATCCGTTGAAATTTTTGAGTTTCCCCGATTTTGAATCGCTCCTTGAGAACCTGGATAATCTGAGGAATGCCGAAGGCACCGATCAACACGGGAACGACTTCGACTCCACTGTCAAGCTCGGAAATACCGAAAGTGAATCGGGGATAAAACTGTAAAAGATCGCGGCCGACACAGGCCAGAAACAGTCCCAAAAATCCAGCGATCCAGCCCTTGATAACCAGATCCGGGCTGGTTAGTGTACCACTGATAAGAATTCCAAAAAACGCCAACAGAAAAAACTCAAACGATGTGAACTGAAGCGCAAAAAAAGATATTAACGGAGAGATGCTGACCAGAAACAGCATGCTGATGATCGTGCCGATGGCCGATGCTGTGGTTGTTAGGCCAATGGCCCTGCCCCCCTCACCTTTGCAGGCCAGCGGATACCCGTCCAGCGCGGTAGCCGCGGATGCGGCTGTACCGGGAATATTGATCAAAATCGATGCATACGAGCCGCCGTAGGTCCCGCCCACATAAATGGCCAGCAGGCATACCATGGCACTCGCCGTGTCCATACCATAGGTCATGGCGGTTAAAAGCGCCACACCAAGAGTCGATGTCAGACCGGGCATCGCTCCAAAAATGATTCCTAGCATAACCGAGCCGAAGAGTATGGCTAGATTGATCGGGTCTGAAGCCAAATGGAATACTGTCTGAAAATAGAATCCGATGCGTTCAAACAAAACCATGAAAGATCTTTTCCTTTATTCTGAATACCTATAATTCCATGTACCAGAAATAATCCAGTATCTTAACAAAAATGCCTTCGTTCGGCATTGGCACCAGGAGAAAGTATTTAAAGATCATGCCCGCCAGAAATGGAGCCAAAAAGGCCACGATCATTGCCGTCCTGTATTTTTTGCGCAAGGCAGGGTCTTTGCGAATCAGCATCCATGCATATACGCAATAGGCGATGATAAACCCTATTGCCAGAATATCACCCGAAAAAAGCACGACCTGATTCAGTTTTTCCTGCAAACCAGCTCCAAAAAAGATAATAAATACGATACTCCCCGTCAGGTAGAAGAAGAAAAGCTTCTTCAGCATAGCCGCATCATCAAAGTAAAACGAGGTGATGAATACCACCAGGAAAAGAAAGGCAGATAAAAAGAAATCTATTCTCGGTATGTACAAATAAACAAACGACAGAAATAACACCACAATGGCATAAAAGCGTAGATTGGATATGGAGTTTAAAAATTGAAAAAGTGATTTGCTCAATAACCAGCGTAGCGTGCGCCCAAATTCTTTGAAGCCGATCCTTTTCAAGGCCGTTCTGGCAAGCAGCGCGCCTAAAAACATAATCATGGTGCCGACAAAAAGAGGGAATAGGGCCGGCGAAACATACCAGACATTCTGCACCCCCCCCCAGCTATCTTTCATGGGCATCTTCAATGCCTGCAAAATTATCCACAGCCCAAACAGAAATATCACGGCACCGGAATAAACATCCGCTTTGCGGAGATTTTCTTTCTCCAACATGATAGTTGCTCCGTAAGAATAAGTTAGAAGTGACTGAAGTGGACTTAGGTGACTCAAGTCATGGTCCGCCTTCGGATTTAGTATATAAAAAGACGGAATGACACCCAGCGCAACGCCGGCGCTGCGTGAACGCCGGCGCTGCGTGAGCGAATCATTAATTTTAGATCACTTCAAACTCTAGTTCACTTTCCTGCTTTAGGTTAGAGAGGATGTGTGAGCCGGAGAAGAGGTACCAACAGCCCACTCCAGATCGTTAGACTAGGGTTTCGGGATATTCAGTGACGCAGGGTCGACCTTAGCCGCCTTCAGTTCCCAAAGCGTCCAGGCAAAATTTGATTGGAGCGCATCAAATACCGCTTTCGACTCCGCCCCGGTTTTGCCCGAGAGCAGGTAGTAATTTTCCGCAGCCCAACTTTTCACCTTTTCGGTGGCCATGGCTTTTTTAAACGCATCCACAAGGACAGCCTTAGCCTCATCCGGGACGTCGGCCGGAACTGCAAACCCGATGGCCTGGGAAATCGGTAGGTATTTGGACAATCCAGGATAGGCATCGAAAGATGAGGGGATCGTTCCCAAACCTTCTACGTTGAAGGAATCCGGGATCAGCATGCCCAGGGCTCTCAATTTGCCGCCGCGTAGCAATTGCTGTTGCTCTGCCAAGGAGGTGACGACAACTGAAACCTCTCCGGCCATGGCCGCGTTCTGGCTGGGCGCTGACCCCTTATAGGGAATGAAGTTGAATTTGGCCCCGGAGCCGTTTTCCACTGCCAGCAGATTCAGATGATGGATGGAGCCGGCACCGCTGGCGGCTGCTTTAATGCTGTTGGGCTTAGCCTTGGCGGCTTCAATGAGATCTTTAAGGGTCTTGTATGGCGTGTCGGGCGTCACGGAAATAACATCCGGGGATCCACCCACGATAAATGTATCCCAAACATCAAAATTTTTATCCCATCCGCCCTGCACACCAGCGGTGACATTGGATTCGGACAAGCCGGTTAAGGTATACCCATCATGGGGTCTTGAATAACCAAAGTTCATGCCGACTGAGCCGGCCACACCACCGGTTTTGTTGATGACGTTGATATTTACGCCCAGGAACTTTGACATTTCAGCGCTTATAATCCGGTTGCAGGTATCGGTCCCGCCGCCGGCGCCCCAGACAACCACGTTGGTGATGTCTCTTTTCGGGAAACTCTTCCCATAGACACCGGTTGCTGCTGCCAAAAACACGACCAGACAAATGACTAAAGTCTTTTTCATTGTAAAACCCTCCTTTGATATGGTTTCGTCAATGGACCCTATGGGTCCTCCTCTGATCCTCTTGCTTTTGTGTTATTGCCTCCCTCCTTTCCTTAGGCTATTTTCAAGTCTGCCTGTCTTTCCGCATCAATTTCCTGTCGAAGAAACGCTATGCCTTTTTTTAAGTGCTGACGCATTAATTCCTCGGCCGAATCCGCATCTCTGTTGCTGATAGCCTCAATTATGGTCTGATGCTCATGGATGGTTTCATTCGGCGGTCTGAGCAGACCTTCATAAGAGATCAACTGATAACTGTAACTGATAATGTTGTAGTTTTCCAAAATACTTCTTAGAAATTCTTTGGCACCGACTTCAATTATAAAATTATGAAAGCGGCGATCCTCCTTGGCATAGGATTTGATGTCTGTAATATCTGTTGATTTTTCGAATGGTCTAAAAAATTCATGTAATATTTTTATTTGGGATTCACTGACATTGTGGGCGGCGCGTCGGGCGGCTAATCCTTCTAAAACTTCGCGTAGCTCAAAAATACTGATCATCTCTTCTTTGGTAAAATGACGCACAAAAAATCCTCTGCGGGGGATAGCCTCTACCAGTTTTTCTTTTTCGAGATATTTAAGGGCACTGACCAGGGGTGTGCGGCTGATACCTAAATCATGGGCTAACTTTTGCTGGGGAATCTTGTCACCGGGTAGAAATTTTCTTTCGATGATTAAATTTTTGATGATGGTGTAGGCCTTTTGATCCAAATTCTCGTGTTCGGCGCCCAAATTTATCATGCCCTATCCTTCCCGATGGTATGCGTATTGGGTTCTGAAGCGGATAATATATATGCGGGAGTATGAACAATGATTATCGTTTGCATTTTGTATTTTGCATTCAAAATTCAATATCGATTTTGCTAATTTTTGTCAAGCAAAAAGTTTTTTAAATTTCGCCATCTTGCTTAGGAAATAATTATGCAGAATAGCTTACCGGTAACATCTGTCGAAGCACAAGGCAGCCTATCCCCAAATGATGCAGTTTTAAAGCAATGAACCGAAATTTTCTCAAATCCTATTTTTCAATTGATAAAAAATACTACGATGGTATGACATGAAGACGCTATTGCACAAAACAAGGAAACTTTCATGATATATGGGAACCTTTTCGCCCGATCTGGAGACATGCCTGTAACCGCCGGCCTGATCGGGACCGGTGCTTACGGAATCTCCTTACTCGCCCAGACAAAATTTATTCCCCGTCTGCGGATACCCGTAATCTGTGATCGAGATCTGAAGATAGCCCGGGATGCCTGTGTAAGTGCCGGTATCCCCGAAGACGCTATTGTGTTCAACGATGGTCATGATGATCTTTTGCATGCGATCAAACAGGGGAAATGCGCTGTCGTGGAAGATTACTCGCAGCTGATGAACCTGCCTCTGGATGTCATTGTTGAGTG
>JASFJP010000009.1:0-19525 GCA_050121225.1 Desulfobacterales bacterium | reverse complement strand
CGACTTATGATGCCGTTTAATGAAGATAAGTTAGTGAGGAATCTATGAAAAAAATTGCCGATCTTCTTTTTGAAGCTAAGATGTTAAAAAAGATCCCCAGATCCGGGTTTCAATTCCTCGGCACCGGTAGTGAATCGGTTGCCGAGCATTCGTTTTGCACAACTTTTATTGCCTATGTGATGTCGCAATTAGACCCCTCCATCGATGCCCTGAAAATAATAAGCATGTGTCTTGTCCATGATCTTCCCGAGGCCCGCACCGGCGACATGAATGCCGTGCAGAAAAAATATGTCGATGTCAATGAAACCAAAGCACTTGAGGATACAACCCAAGGACTTACCTTCGGCCTTGAAATCGTGAAACTCATCCAAGAGTTCAGAGAGTGCCGTTCTAAAGAAGCCAAACTCGCCCATGATGCCGACCAACTCGCCCTCATCCTTGAGTTAAAAGACTCGATGGATATCGGCTATGATCCGCCAAAATCATGGATGCCGAATGTTGTGAGTCGTTTGAAAACCAAAACGGGAAGTGACATTGCGAAGGCGATCCTAACGACTCACCGAGATGACTGGTGGCTAAACAATTTTATTGACACCGACAAGAAAAACAAATAAGTTTAAACCTTTTTATTTTCCGCCTTATCGTAGCGATGAATAATCGGGAGGAAAAAATGAACTGGCTGAAACAAACCCTCTGGTCCTCCATCGGTAAAAAGCTGATGATGGCGCTAACAGGCCTTGCATTTATTGGATTTTTGATGGCACATCTAGCGGGCAACCTCACCATTTATGGCGGCAAAGCGGCTTTTAACGCTTACGCCGAAAAGCTGCATTCCCTGGGTCCACTGCTCACCGTTTTTGAATTGGGCCTTTTAGTTTTTGCCGGAATACATATCATCACCGGACTTTTTCTATTTGTGCAAAACTGGCAGGCCAGACCGAACGGATACGCAGTTTACAAGTCGACCGGAGGCCGCACGCTGAGTTCCAGAACGATGCCGTATACCGGATTGATCATTTTGGGATTTGTTATCTTTCATTTGATTAATTTCAGTTTTGTTGACAAAACCGATCGCACCATATCCCAAATCGTTACTGCCGCATTCGCAAACCCGGCCTACGTTATCATCTATATAGCGGTAATGATTATCGTGGCATTACATGTCCGACATGGATTGTGGAGTGCGTTTCAGACACTGGGAGCTAATCATCCCAAGTATATGCCCGCAATCAGGGTACTGAGTATCGTTTTGGGTCTGATCGTCGCGTGTGGATTTGGCTTTCTTCCGATTTATATATCCCTGAGTGCTTAGAAAGGACCAGATATGCAATTTGACGCCAAAATCCCCGGAGGACCTCTTGCGGAAAAATGGAACCGTCACCGTTTCGACCTAAAGCTGGTCAATCCTGCCAACAAACGGAAATTTGAAATTCTCGTTATCGGCACCGGCCTGGCCGGTGGTTCTGCATCGGCTAGCCTTGCTGAGCTTGGTTACCATGTAAAGACGTTCTGTATTCAAGACTCGCCACGGCGAGCCCACAGCATCGCCGCCCAAGGTGGTATTAACGCCGCCAAGAACTACCAAAATGACGGCGACAGCATTTGGCGACTGTTTTATGACACTATCAAAGGTGGCGATTTTAGATCAAGGGAGGCCAATGTATACCGCCTGGCCCAGCTTAGCAATGACATTATCGACCACTGCGTCGCCCAAGGCATCCCTTTCGCGCGTGATTACGGCGGACTGCTGGCCAACCGCTCCTTTGGCGGCGCTCAGGTATCCCGGACATTTTATGCCAGAGGTCAGACAGGACAACAGCTATTGCTGGGTGCTTACGGCGCCCTGATGCGACAGGTGGCAGCCGGCAACGTGGAGATGTTTCCACGTCGTGAAATGCTTGACCTAGTTGTCATCAACGAACAAGCCCGGGGAATTGTGGTCCGCAATCTAATCAGTGGTGAAATTGAATCCTATGCTGCTGATGCCGTTGTATTAACATCAGGTGGATACGGCAACATATATTATCTTTCGACAAATGCTGAATCTTCAAATGTAGGCGCCTGTTTCCGGGCCTATAAAAAAGGTGCGGCATTTGCCAATCCGTGCTTTACGCAAATTCACCCGACCTGCATCCCGCACACTGGAGATCACCAGTCCAAACTGACATTAATGAGTGAGAGTTTAAGAAATGACGGACGCGTTTGGGTACCTCGCAATGCCGGAGATTTTCGCGATCCTCAAGATATTCCTGAATCGGATCGCCTCTATTTTTTGGAGGAAAAATACCCCAGTTTCGGCAATTTGGTTCCCAGGGATGTGGCTTCGCGCAACGCCAAGGAACAATGCGATGCAGGGCGTGGCATTGGCCTGAAGCGCTGCGCGGTGTATCTTGATTTTGCAGATGCCATCCAGCGAGACGGTAAAGAGCTAATTGCTAAAAAATATGGCAACCTTTTTGAGATGTATGAGAGAATTACCGACGAAACCCCATATAAGTCACCGATGATGATTTTTCCGGCATCGCACTATACCATGGGGGGCTTGTGGGTGGACTACAATCTGATGAGCAATATCCCTGGATTCTTTGTGTTGGGAGAAGCTAATTTTTCTGATCATGGCGCCAACAGGCTGGGTGCCAGCGCGCTCATGCAAGGCCTGGCTGACGGCTACTTCGTTATTCCCTATACCATTGGTGGATATTTCGCCGGCACAAATTTGCAGCCGGTTACAACGGGCCATGCTGCTTTTAACGACTCGGTTCAACAAGAGCAGGAAAAACTGCAAAAGCTGATGGCGATACAGGGTAAACGGACGGTGGATAATATTTTCAGGGAATTGGGCAAGATTATGTGGGAATATTGCGGCATGTCCAGAACGGCCGAAGGACTCGAAAAAGCCTTGCAATTGATTCAAAATTTACGCAGCGAATTCTGGGAAAATGTTTTGGTGCCGGGAAACGAAAAAGATTTCAACAAAAGCCTTGAAAAGGCGGGACGCCTGGCTGACAGTTTGGATTTTGCAGAAATCATGATCAACGATGCCTTGACACGCGATGAATCCTGCGGCAGCCATTTTCGATTGGAATTTCAAACTGAGGATGGTGAGGCCAAACGTGATGACGATAATTTCTGTCATGTTTCCATCTGGCAATATCAGGGAGAGGGAGAGCGGCCGGCTTTTCACAAGGAGCCCTTAGCCTTTGAAAATGTCGAATTATCGCAGAGGAGCTACAAGTGAAGAAATTACCCCAGACAATTAATTTAACGCTAAAGGTTTGGCGCCAACAGGGCTCGCAAGATAAAGGTCGTTTTGAAGAAATCCCAGTCAAAAACGTTTCGGTACACATGTCTTTTATCGAGCTATTGGACACTGTTAATGAACAACTAACCATAGAAGGCAAAGATCCAATCGCCTTTGATAACGACTGCCGTGAGGGAATCTGTGGTGCCTGTGGTGCGGTGGTTGATGGTCAGGCCCACGGACCTGAAAAAGCCACGACTTTGTGTCAGCTGCACATGAGAAAGTTTTCTGATGGAGATAAAATCGTTGTTGAGCCGTTTCGGGCCCGAGCCTATAAGGTGGTTAAAGACCTGGTGGTAGACCGCAGCGCACTGGATAAAGTGATTCAAGCGGGTGGATATATATCCGTCAACACGGGAGGTTCACCGGATGCAAATGCCTTGCCAATACCCCAGATCATGGCTGATAAAGCCATGGATGCTGCGGCCTGCATCGGATGTGGGGCGTGTGTGGCGGCTTGTCCCAGCGCATCGGCGATGTTGTTCGTCAGTGCTAAGATCTCTCAATTTGCGCTGTTACCCCAGGGTAGACCCGAAGCCGCCAAACGGGCAATTGCCATGGTCAGTACGATGGATGCTTGCGGATTCGGCAACTGTTCCAATCATCGCGAATGCGAAAACACCTGCCCAAAGGAAATATCCATCGTTAACATCGCCCGAATGAACCGTGAATTCTTCAAGGCAAGTTTCATATCGGAAGAAAATTAATTCTCTGCCGACAAATGAACCGTAGATGTCTGGGGCCATAAAGCCCGACTTTGGTCCACCCCGGAGGTGTGATAGCATTTACCAGGAGTGTTCAGGTTTTTAATTTTGGATAGAATCTATACTCCTCGTGATTCTCAAGTCCGTTTCCCAGTCCACGCTCCTTCTTCTAGTTTGCCAAAATGGGGAAAAGTTTCTTCGCGACCTAGTGCCAGGAAAAGCCAAAGGTGAGCCATGGAGGAAATAACTGCATTTTTCGCACGGTTGCCAGCACTGCTGGACACGGGTTCTCCTTATCTGATGCTGGCGTATAAAATCATTTTGGTGGTTGCAGGCTTTTTTGTTGTCTGGTTTATCATCAAGCAACTATTGCATTTTGTTGATAAACGCCTTACGCGCTATGAATTTATTCAGCTAAACACCCAGGTTTTTCAACTGTTACAAAAAGCCCTTTTCTTGGGATTATTGCTTGTAGCTGGCACGTATCTCATAAGACTCTTCAATGCTCCGCTGTTGGAAAGAATTTTTCACGCATTTCTGATACTTCTTTTCATAAAACCGGCCCGGGATTTCCTTATCGTCGCTATCGACTATTTACAAGAAAAAGTTGCCCTCAAAACTGAGAACCGAATCGATGATATCGTTTTTGAACTATTGGAACGCTTTGCCGGCTTCATCGTATTTGCAACGGCCATCGTCATTGCACTCGATCTCATCGGCGTCAATGTCATACCGTTCATTGCAGGGGCCGGCATCGCCGGCGTTGCCATCGGTTTTGCTGCCAAAGATACACTTTCCAATCTTATTGCTGGAATCTTGCTGATCATAGATCGGCCGTTTGAAATCGGTGATCGTATCGAGGTCTGGAATGCTCCGAGGAATACAGCCACCTGGGGAGATGTGATTGATATCGGTTTGCGTGCCACCAAAATTAGAACAACGGATAATATTGTTATCATAATACCCAACAATGAAATCATGCTGCGAGATATTATCAACTATACCCTAATTTCAGAAAAGATTAGAGTCCGCATTAATCTCGGAATTGCCTATGATGCAGACATGAAAAAAGCTAAAGAAGTCATTCTTAACGTTGCCGGGTCGGTGGATTGGGTAGCAAAGGAACCACCGCCGAAAGTTGTGGTGCGTAATTTTGGGGAGTCCTCGATAGACCTACAATTGCGGGTGTGGATCGCAGATGCACGCAAACGGATGGATACGATCTCATATATCACCGATAGGGTGAAGGACGCCTTTGACGCGGCCGGCATCGAGATTCCATATCCTAGACGGGAACTGTACATTAAACAGCAGACGACCTAATCGGGTTAAGCCGCAAACCATCAGGCTGACGTCAAAATGGGTTCGATGAATTTAATAAAGTGCAGAAGATCGAAAGGTTTTGAAAACACATTCGTAAAACCGAGTTTCGCCACCTCTTCAAGTTTGGGATGTCCCGGATGACCGGTGGTGATGATGACTTTCATTTGAGACAGCTCCGGCTCGTTTTTAATGCTGCGACAAACTTCCAGACCATCCATTTCAGGCATGAAAATATCTAAGATGAGAAGGTCAGGACGATAGGTGCCAAGCTTAATCGATGCTTCAATCCCATTGGACGCCTCTTCGACTAAATATTGGCGATTCATCGTCAAGGCTTCGATCAGCATTTCACGGATCGCTTGATCATCATCAACTACCAGGATTCTGGGCGCCTGTCGTTGAATCGTGGTCGGCAAGAAGACGGTAAACGATGTTCCTCGACCTGGTTTGCTTGCAAAGGTGATTTCCCCTTCATGGGCTTTAACCAGGCTGTAGGTAACCGAAAGACCCAGACCGGTCCCCCCTTCGTTTTGTTTATCGCTGACAAAAGGCAGAAAGATTCTTTCCGCAATCTCCGTCGAAATCCCACGGCCATTATCCCTGATGTGAATATAAACCCGTCCGTCTTTAGATAGAAAACCAGTGGCGATCGAAACTTCACCGTGATTGTGATTGATCGCCTGCACCGCATTGATCATAATGTTTAGAATGACTTGTTCGATACTTTGCAGATTACCTCGGACCGCGGGAAGGTTTTCGCCTAATTTGAGATCGACATGCACACCGGACGTTCGCAAGGTTGATTGTGCCAACCGGATCGCGTTTTTTACGGCGGTGTTCACTTGAAGCGGCTTTTTCTCAACAACATTGGACTGTCTCGAAAAATTTTTTAGATCGGCTACGGTCTTGGCCACGCGGTTCGCAGCCATATCCATATCTTCGACCAGCTGGGCCAGGTTGGCTTCCAAAAAACTATAGGTAAATCCACCGAATTTCCTATCAGGCTCTTTCTCCTTCAACCTTAACAAGACCGGCAGAAGATCTTGCCAAATTTTCTGGAGCAGTGGCAGATTGTACATGATGAGGTTGATCGGATTGTTTACCTCATGAGCAACACCGGCCACCAGCGTCCCTAATGTTTCCATCTTTTGTGCCTGGTGAAGCTGATGCTGGCACTCACGCAATGCCGTTTCCGCCCTTCGGGTCTGAGCTTGAAGCCGCAAAATCTGATTTTGCCTTTCAGACAACTCGGAAAGGAGCTGCTTTTCACTGCTTGCTTCTGCGCTCATCCGATCTCCTCCATTGAGCTAAAGACCGATTCAGGACCTCAGAGATGGCTTGGAATTTTGTGTCATAGGATCGGTTGAAAGTCTGGTCTGCACATATTCTTTTACTAGCTGCAGGGGAGCATCGGTTCGAATACCCGGGCAGAAATCGGCCATGATCAGCCAGTTCACCGGATCTACTATGATGCTCTCTATGAACGGCCATGCTTTGCACATACGGGGTTTAACCGCATGAATGGTGCAAAATCTGTCCCAAAAGATACAGTAGCCGTCTGATCTCTGGGCCAAAACCACTTTTTCCCCAGATGGACGACAATAATCAACAACAAATTGACCGGGATCCGTGCCGATGCAGCCAGCAATCGCATCAATATCGGTTTGGCTGACGTAGGTCCCCCCGTATCCCTTGCAACAGGTGCCGCATTGACGGCATTTAAATAGATCTTCAAGAGTCACCAGATTAAAGGACATGACGGCTCTCCATGGCTCGCTTCAATGTTACCTGGTCCACATATTTGAGATCGCCCCCCATGGGAACTCCCGCGGCTATCCGCGTCACCTGAACCGGAAATTTATCTAGCATATCAGCTATATAAGATGCGGTTGTCTCACCTTCTACGCTGGTACCGGTTGCCAGTACGATCTCTTTGACCCGGTCTTTTTCGATGCGAAGCTCCAGTTCTCTGATACGAAGATCCTCGGGACCGATGCCGTTCATAGGAGACAACGCGCCGGACAGTATATGATACAAGCCGCGAAAAGCACCTGACCGCTCGATGGCCACCATGTCCGCGGGTTGCTCGACAACGCATAACATGGATGTGTCTCTGGCTGGATCACTGCAAATGCTGCATAGATTATCGTCGCTTAATGCAAAGCATTTCGTGCACCATTGAACTTTGTTTTTTATTTCTAAAATGCTCTTTGCTAGCTGTTCGGCCTCATGTAAAGGGGAGCGGAGGATATGCATTGCAAGGCGCTCGGCTGTTTTCTCGCCAATTCCTGGAAGCCTGGAGATGTTCTTAATCAGCTTTTGGATTGAAGATGGATAAAAGTTCATAGTTACACCAGGCCTGGAATATTTAAACCACCGGTCAGTTTGCTCATCTCAGCGCTTACCATTTCCTGGGATTTTGACAGCGCATCATTTACCGCTGCCAATACTAAATCCTGAAGCATCTCAGCCTCCTCGGGGTCAATCACCTCTTCTTCGATCTGAATGGATACAATTTGCTGTTTGCCATTGGCGACAACTTTCACCATCCCGCCTCCCGCGCTGGATTCCACTGTTTTTTCAGCCAATTCTTCCTGCATTTTCAACATCTTAGATTGAAGCTTTTGAGCCTGCTTCATCATGTTACCCATACCTTTCATGAACGTTCCTCCTTTTTGAGAAGTGCCTTGTATGTTGCTCAAGTGACTTAAGAATGTGCCACGACAGGATTGCGTATCGCACCTGTTATTATCCGTCTTCAATGTATTTTAACATCGATCAGCTTACCGTTAAAAATTTCAATTGCATCAGCAACCAGCGGATGGCTGAGGGCTTTTTGCTTCAACTGGTCATCTTGGGTTTTTTTTTTACTATTGGTCTCATCGTGCCCGCTTTTGGCAGATAATCGGATTTCTTTTGGGGCTCTAAAAACTTCCTGGCAAACCGCTTTCAACACAGCCATATTTTTTTCACGCTGGATCATGGTTAAGGTAAACCCGTTGTCCGGCACTTCGATCTCTAATAGGCCTTTCTGAGGGTTTTTTAAACTGCATTTTGATAAACTGGCTGAGAGAGAAGGATTTTTGCGGGCCATTATTTCTGCTATTTTTTGCCATGCGGCCTCGAGATCTCCAGGCAAGTCATCCGACGCTGGGATATCCTCGTGCGGCTTTTCAGGCTGCGTTGCCGGATGATCGGACGCACGTATTGCAGGTTGTTGGAGAATTTCAGTTTTTGCACTCGAGGGAACCATCTCCTGCCGCAAGGCGTCGAGTTTGTCTATCAGAACGTCGATTGGTAATGTCGGTTTTGCCTGCAAAATCCGGATCAAAGCAATTTCCAAAGCCAATTTGGGCTGGGCTGACAGCCGTATAGACGCCTCGGCCTTGAAAAGCAAATCAAATACATGGGTTAGGGATGTCGGAGAAAACAGCTGTGCCTGCGCCCTTAATTGCTCAATTTCCCCGGCTGGAAGATCAACCAGTTTGTCCACCTTTTTGTTCATTGAGGTAACCAATAGATTTCTAAAATGCTCTAGTATATCCGCATAAAATTTTTTAATGTCGTAACCGCGATCGTAAATGTCGTCTAAGGTATCAAGAACGGATGGGATATCAGAATCTAAAATTGATTTAGAAAGACTAAAAATAATTTTCCGGTCGACAACACCCAGAATATCCGTTACCTGTTGATGGTCAATCGCACCCTGCGAACAACTCAGGACCTGATCAAGTAAACTCAAGGCATCCCGCATACTACCACTGGCTTCCTGGGCGATAAGCCCAAGGCTTTCTTCAGCGATCGCATAACTCTCCTGCTGACAAATAGATGCCATCTGTTTTTCGATGGAATTTAAACTGATACGCCTGAAATCGTGCCGCTGACAGCGCGATAGGATAGTTATTGGAATCTTATGGGGTTCGGTGGTCGCAAACATAAACATCACGTGGGGAGGGGGCTCTTCAAGTGTTTTTAAAAGAGCATTAAAGGCGGCCATGCTGAGCATGTGAACTTCATCAATAATGTAAATTTTATAAGGACTATGGGCGGGCATATATTTTATGTTGTCTCGCAGATCTCTGATTTGATCAACACTGTTGTTGGAGGCGCCGTCGATCTCAAAGACATCGACCGCATGGCCTGTGGTAATCTCAACGCATGATCGACAGTCATTGCACGGAACAGGGGTGGGAGCTTCCTTACAGTTGAGCGCTTTTGCCAGTATACGAGCGACGGTGGTTTTACCGGTTCCGCGAGGGCCGGAAAACAGAATGGCGTGGGCCACTCGTCCCGATGAGATCGCATTGCTCAACGTCTGCGTGATGTGAGTCTGCTCAACAACCTGATCGAAGGTTTGCGGACGGTATTTGCGTGCAAGAACGAGATAGGACATAAAGACGTGCCTGGGATTTAAAATATTGAGACACCTTACGGTATTTCATTTCGTGCTGGCGGAGAGAGAGGGATTCGAACCCTCGGTGCCGCTTTTAACAGCACACACGATTTCCAGTCGTGCTCCTTCAGCCAACTCGGACATCTCTCCACAATATATTTTTAAGCACGATTATTTCTTATCGATTACAAAAATGTAACCCCTGATGGGGATATTTCAGATTCAAGGGCCTGGCCTAAATACCAACTGGCGGAGAGGACAGGATTCGAACCTGCGGAGGGCGCAAACCCCCAACGGTTTTCGAGACCGCCGCTTTCAACCACTCAGCCACCTCTCCGGTTTAAATGATTAAACAAATTTAGGAAGGTCTCAATATACCTTTTACTCGCAGCTGTCAATGAACGTGTCGAATAATGCTCAAGAATCCACTCATTTTAAATCCTGTCTCACTGAATTGCAATCATAAACCGGACTAAGGTTTGAACATTTGCTGAACCTCGTAAGAATAATCACTATGATCGTCATAGACAATCAACGGCGGGGCTATTTTAAGGCCCGGACGAGCGCCTTTTATGCCTTCGATAAGAATTAATTTGGCATCCGTGTTTCGACGAGAATGGATCATGCGCATAAATTTGGGCTCAATGTCGTCCTTGCGCATCTGAGCTAAGATGTCTGTGGTGCGCTCCGCGGTATAAATCGTTATAAATTTTCCTGCCGTCCGCAACATGCGACAAGCAGTTTGAATTAGTTCGGGGAGATTCACTTTCAATTCATGCCGGGCAACGGCACGCTGTTCGTCCGGATTTATTCTCCCGGACCCTGGCTTGCGATAGGGCGGATTGCAAACCACTATATCAACCAGGCCATCTGTTATCTTCGGCTTCAATAATTTCATATCCGAATGCAATACTATGATGCAATCCTCCATATGATTTTCTTTCACATTGGTGACGGCCAGCGTGGCCAGTTCCGACTGCACCTCAGCTCCGTAGACGGTTATGTTCGGATGTCGAAATGCCAATATTATCGGAATAATACCGCAGCCTGTGCCTAAATCGAGAACCTTGTCACCTTGGCGTGGAACACAATGATACGCCAGCAGCATCGAATCAATGGAAAAGCGGTAGCCCGTCTTGTTTTGGGCCAGCCGAACGTTGCCGTTGAAAAATGAATCGATGGTTAGGTCCGGCATGATGACGACTCATCTGTAAGGTTTAAGTTTAAGAATTAGGCGCTTCGTTCTCAAATTTTTACAATGGCCCGATTTTAAATTTTATATCATCAATCATTTCTTTTCCCAGAGCCATGTTCATCGTTTTAACAATATCGTCCTTCAAAAATTGAAGTTGATGAATCCAGGTAGAACTGGCCACATGTACAAGCAACAACCTGCCCTTGATGGCAGCCGGTTTGGTATTTTCCGCAATGGTAGAACCGACAATACTGTTCCATAAATTCCAAATATCAGTCAGTCCAGTATCGCTTTCACGCCGATACATCTTTAACACATTGTCAATGATACTGCCGATGTGTACGAATTCTGCCTTTTTTTTTCTGCTTCTCATGGCGATCCAGAATTAGCCTTTCTGAGAAACTAAGTATCAATCTAAAGCCTGATGGATTATCCTGTGTATGCAATCAATCCGGCGCTGTTATAACGCCTTCGTGGAATTACGGACAGTTACATCAATTAAATTTTTCTTGAAAGTATTGCCCGTTAATGCTTCTAGTGTCAAGCAAAACCAATGCTTTTTGCTTGACTTGGCTGATTGGGTAACTTATCTTACTATCAAATTTCTAAAATTTTCGATTTTTTCCGTGCAGCGCCAGCCAACACTCATCTTTCTCGCTTATAAAGTTGAAGCGCTTCAATGATCTGCTGGCGTGGATGCACCGAAGGACACACCGCACAGGAACTAAGATATGAGCTGGGATTGGGATAAGCTGAAACAGCAACAACATGGCAGGGGAGGCGCCCCTCCGCAGATGGATGATATCATCGACAGATTCAAAAAGTTCAAACTGCCCGGAGGACCTCTGATAATCTTGGTAATTATTGCCATTTTTATCGCTTCCACAACCTTCTACACGGTGAAGCAAGATGAAGTCGGTATTGTACAACTTTTCGGCCGATATGTTCGCACAACCGAGCCGGGGCTGAACTTTAAACTCCCGTTGGGTATTGAAAAGGTCACGAAAGTCAATGTGCGGCGCATCCAAACCGAAGAATTCGGGTTTACGTCAACCCAGCCGGACCGCGGTTCACGCTTTAGATCCGCTGGCGAGAACACCAACGTCGCCCTGATGTTGACGGGAGATTTGAACGTTGCGGTGGTGCCATGGATTGTGCAGTATCGAATCAAGAATCCTTACGACTTTTTGTTTAAAGTTCGCAACGTACGCCGAATTCTGATCGATATGTCTGAAGCCTCGATGCGTCTGGTGGTCGGTGACCGAAGCATCAATGAAGTCATCAGCAAACGGGATGAAATCGCCGTGGAAGCCAAGGGACTGCTTCAAAAAGAACTTGATCAAGCCGAAACCGGCATCCAAATCGTTACCATCGAGATGAAAAGGACAAATGTCCCCGCCCCCGTGCAACCCTCCTTTAACGAAGTTAACCAGGCCACTCAAGAAAAAGAACAGATGATCTATCAGGCCAAGGAAGATTACAACCGGGCGATTCCGGCGGCACGCGGTGAGGCCGAACGAACCATCAGAGCGGCCGAGGGTTATGCCTTGAACCGTGTCAATCGTGCCAAAGGTGACGCTGCCAGGTTTACCGCTCTTTATGACGAATACGTAAAAGCTAAGGACGTAACCAAGCGGCGCCTGTACCTTGAAACCCTCAAAGAATTATATCCAAGGCTCGGCCCCAAATATATCGTGGATTCAGATCAGAAGAATTTTCTACCTCTATTAAATATGGGAAATAAAATTGGTGTTGAGAAATGAAACTTAGGGGAATAACCATAATCATTGCACTCGTTGTCGTGATCCTCATTTACAACGCAGCGTACATTGTTGATGAAACCGAACAAATCATTATTACTCAATTCGGCAGAATTGTGGGAACGCCTAAAAAAGATCCTGGGCTTAAATTTAAAATTCCGTTCATCCAAAAAGCTAACTTTTTTGCCAAAAACTTGCTGGATTGGGATGGTGATCCGGGCCAGATTCCGACCCTGGACAAAACGTTTATTTGGGTAGATACCTTCGCCAGGTGGAAAATCACAGACCCGGTCAAATTCTTTCAAACGGTTAACAATCGGTTCAACGCCGTCGGCAAACTCAACGATATTATTGATCCGGCGGTACGGAATTTCATCACGTCTCATCGACTCATTGACGCCGTTCGCAAATCGAACCGTGAATTAGACACCAGAGAAGTCGGTCTGGAAGGGTCCGAAACAGCACCAAGAAGTTATTATACCATTACTATAGGCCGCGAAAAAATAACCCAGGGCATATTGGAACAGGCCCAACCCAAATTAACGCCTTTCGGAATCGAGCTCGTGGATGTTAAAATCAAACGAATCAACTATGTCGAAGAGGTTAGAAAGTCGGTCTACGGCCGCATGATAGCCGAACGTAAACAGATTGCCGAAAAATTTCGCTCTGAAGGCAAGGGTGAGGCTCAGAAAATACGGGGTGAAAAGGAGAGGGATCTGCAAGAAATCGAATCGGAAGCATATCGCAAGGCCCAAGAAATTAAAGGAGGCGCCGATGCCGAAGCAACGCTAATCTATGCTGATTCTTACGGGGTTGATCCAGAGTTTTACTCATTTAGCAAAACACTTGAGATATACAGCATGGCACTCGATGATAAAAACACCCTCATTCTCTCAACTGATTCAGAGTTCTTAAAATACCTAAAAGGGTACACTGAATAATTAGCGAGCACATTAAAAAAAGCACCGGAGTCTGTTAACAGTCGGTGCTTTTTTTTTAAACCCAGAAAAGATTGCCGGTATCATTATTTACCTTTCCTTCTCTGATGACGTGTTTTTGCAAGTAATTTACGGTGCTTATGTTTTCTCATCTTTTTTCTCCGCTTTTTAATGACGCTACCCAATTCATCACCTCCTTTTCGTTTTTGATTTAACAGTACTCGACTCCGACGCAAAGCGAAGGAGTATTCATGAATTAACATAATTGATTTATGGATGTCCACATTTTTCTGATGGGTCAGGCTTAAATTCTCTATTAATTTCTGTAGTCAATTGAAATCATAACGCTTTTCATCTTGACCGACATGTGATACGTCCATGGAGTGTTGACGTTGGAAAAAAATTATCGCCCATGCTATATTTGGATAAAGTGGATTTGCCGCTCAAGAGCTAAACATCACAATCTTCTTCGAGCTTAGATCAGTCTATCAGAGAGCGTACATGGAAAATACGTTGATTGTTAATAGCATAGGTGTCGGCGGAGCCATTTTTGTCGGTATGGTGATCGTCTGTTTCATCGTCGTATACCTCAAAAAGCGAATGGCCTATGATCAATCGAATCAATCTTCATCAGACCTTAAAAAGATTTACTGGGAAGAAAAGCGTCGCCATCCGCGAGTGGCGATCTCTTGGGACGCAACCGTTGAAAGCCGCCGTGGAACCGATGATGTCCAATTGAAGGACATTAGTTTGGGCGGCGCCTTCGTTGTCTGTCCGCAGCCATTGGCATTAAAGGAGAAATTGAAAATCGCGATGAACATGCCCGACCACGGCTCTCTCCTTCTTAATGCTGAGGTGGTCTGGTCAAACGCAAACGTTCCCGATGATAAAATTGTCAATCGGGGCATGGGCATTAGATTTGTTGAGAATATTGCAGAATATCGCCAGCGATTAAAAGCGGCCATTTCAGCCGATTTTGAAGATAAATCTTTTGTGGCCAAAAAAAATGCACGTACGTAAACCGTTCAGCCCGACACAAATTCAAATTGTAAACAATGCCGTTGCCATGGCTGAAGAGCTTGTCAGCAACTTTTACAAAATGTCTGCAAGCCAATGGCTTGGACCACGATACGACGTCAAAACGTTGGCAGAATTGAATCCGGGTGAGATTCTTGACGGACCGTTTGCCCAAATTATCCGTTACAAAGGTCGACCCAAAAATACAACACTGGGTTCATCAACATATGATTTCTATAAAATCTGCCTGCAGGATCATACGATCCTGTCAACAGTCGACATCTCCTCGAACATTAATCTACAGCCATTTGCGTTGTACATAATTACGCACGAGTTAATCCATATTGTCAGATTTAGTAAGTTTTTACAAAATTTCGACGCCTCCCCTTCAGAGCGAATGGCCGAGGAGAAACGCGTTCATCAGCGGACCCATGAAATTTTAAAACCAATCCGAGTCGAAGGATTGTATAATGTGTTGGCGTTTTACAATGACTGGAGAGTTCCCTATGAAGGGTTAAAAAACACTTGATACCCATTAGCAGGGTTATCCTTGGAGTGAATAACCAATTCTGTTTATCTACAAAGGCCAAGTGACTTCTCTGAGAATAGGTTTTGAAGGTGAGTCGATTCGCGGATGGGTGACTGTTCGAGCACATTAGGAAGCGTTACATCAAACAGCTTGAAGCAGTGGCAATAGACCATAAAAACTGCTTATTCCTCGATATTTTATTGATATCGAGGCCCTGTTTGATGTTATGCTCCCTTATATACGAGTTTCACACCTTCGCGAAGCGGGTGATCTTCAAAACCGCTGTAACTAACCTGAGCTTTCAGCATAGCCGTATAACTAATTTTTAAAAGAATAAAGGTGCAACTCGTGCTTGACAAACCAAGGCTGTTTACTATATTACGTTGGCGCCTTATCTTGTATGAAAACCGGAGGTTTTTAAAAAATGCCCATCTATGAATATGAATGTACAAAATGTGGCGGAATAGAAGAGGTCCTGCAAAAATTTTCAGACAAACCGTTGACAAAGTGCAGTCATTGCTCAGGTAAATTAATTAAATTGGTATCCCAGAGTACGTTTCACCTGAAAGGAACCGGGTGGTACGTAACCGATTACGCCAATAAGTCCAAAGGATCTGGCAAACCGGCTAAAAGTAATAGTGATACTGAGACCAAAGAGGCTAAATCATCAAAGACCGAATCAAAAAGTAAAAAAGCAAGCAGTAAATCTGACTAAAATTTAGAGCGATTTGATTCCTGCCCGAAATCAGAGTCAAGAACAATACCCGCGCTTGGGGCAACCGTGAGGTCCAATGTAAACAGCATTGCCCACTCTCTTGCGCCCCACCCGTTACACCAAGCAGCACCACATTACGAAAAATTTTAAAAATTACGGATGCCGTCTCTTTACAAATAAAAAAGGGTGATTATTATTCTTTAAAAAATTTATTCTGCACTAAAATCATATCCTAACATTTTAATATCACATACATTTTTAAAAACTAAAAAGCAGTGAAGGGAGGTGTCAACGAAAATCGTCGGTTTAAATTGCGAACTGTTTCGCAGAAAGAATTTAAAGCAAAACTAAGATTTGGTAGCATTTCAGTTAAAAATTATTGTTAACGTAAAAGGAGAGATGAAACGATGAAACTGAGACCTTTACAGGACCGACTATTAGTCCAACGCGTAGAAGAAGAGACAACCACCAAAGGTGGGATTATCATTCCGGACACGGCCAAGGAAAAGCCCGCTGAGGGTAAGGTCGTTGCAGTCGGCAATGGCAAACTTGGTGAAGACGGCAAACGGATTGCTCTCGAGGTAAAAAAGGGGGATCGGATTCTTTTTGGTAAGTATTCCGGTACCGAGGTGAAAATCAGTGGTGAAGAATATTTGATAATGCGGGAAGAAGACGTGCTTGGCATAATTGATTAAAATTAAATATATATGGAGGATAGTTTAACATGTCTAAAGTAATTAAATACGATATGAAAGCCCGTGAATCAATGCTCAACGGGATAAGAACTCTTGCGGATGCGGTTGTTGTCACGCTAGGACCCAAGGGAAGAAATGTTGTCCTAGATAAATCTTGGGGATCTCCTACGGTTACCAAGGATGGTGTCACGGTTGCCAAGGAAATCGAACTTGAGGACAAATTTGAAAATATGGGCGCCCAAATGGTCAAAGAGGTCGCCAGCAAAACCAGCGATATGGCCGGGGACGGTACTACTACAGCAACCGTTCTGGCAAGATCCATCTACGAGGAAGGTCAGAAACTCGTTGCTGCCGGTAATAACCCCATGGCGATCAAACGGGGAATTGATGCTGCGGTTGAAGTGGTGGTCAAAGAACTGCAATCGCTGAGCAAAACCACAAAAGATCAACGTGAAATTGCCCAGGTCGGGACCATCTCGGCCAACAACGATGAGACGATCGGCAACATTATCGCGGAAGCGATGAACAAAGTCGGCAAAGAAGGTGTCATCACGGTCGAAGAAGCCAAGAGTATGGAAACAACACTTGAAGTCGTGGAGGGGATGCAGTTCGACCGCGGCTATCTCTCACCGTATTTTGTAACTGATGCAGAAAAAATGGTGGCTTCCCTGGAAGATCCCTACATCCTGATCAATGAGAAAAAAATCAGTAATATGAAGGATCTTCTTCCGATACTCGAGCAGGTCGCTAAAATGGGCAAACCACTCATGATCATTGCCGAGGATGTGGACGGAGAAGCACTGGCAACGCTGGTAGTCAATAAACTGAGAGGCACCTTGCAGGTTGCTGCAGTAAAAGCACCCGGTTTTGGTGATCGACGCAAAGCCATGTTGGAAGACATTGCGATTCTCACCGGCGGGCAGGTGGTATCTGAAGATTTGGGAATCAAGCTGGAAAACTTGACTGCCCAAGATTTGGGTAAAGCCAAACGCATTAACATCGACAAAGACAACACGACGATTGTGGACGGCGCTGGATCCCGTTCGGCACTGGAGGGGCGCGTCAAGCAAATACGGGCACAAATTGAAGAAACCACATCCGATTACGATCGCGAAAAACTTCAGGAGCGGCTCGCTAAACTGATTGGAGGAGTGGCGGTAATAAATGTCGGTGCGGCGACTGAGACCGAAATGAAAGAGAAAAAGGCCCGGGTGGAGGATGCACTGAATGCGACCCGTGCCGCGGTCGAAGAAGGTATCGTTCCGGGTGGCGGTGTTGCCCTGGTTCGTTGCCTGGATGCTCTGGGCAAAATGAGAATCAAAGCCGATCAAAAACTTGGGGTGAAAGTTGTCATGCGCGCGATCGAGGAGCCCCTGCGCCAGATTGCCAATAATGCGGGATTTGAAGGTTCCGTAGTCATCGACAAAGTTAAAAACGAAAAAGGTCCATTCGGCTACAATGCGGAAACGGACACCTATGAAGATCTAATAAAGGCGGGTGTCATCGATCCCACCAAAGTGGTTCGTCTGGCTCTGCAGAATGCAGCCAGTGTTGCATCTCTGATGCTGACGACCCAGGCTATGGTTGCAGATAAACCGGAAGAAAAACAAGAACCCATGCCTGGTGGTGCTCCTGGAATGGGGGCAGGCGGAATGGGTGGAATGGGCGGCATGATGTAACCGTTTCATTCAGTAAAAGTCATTAAAAGCCCTCTGGCAACTTGATATGCCATGAGGGCTTTTTTTTGATTTTCCTCACAAAATCTGTTCAAATTTCTCTCCTCAACATACAATTAAATCGTTAAAAAAATTAGCTATTTTGCTTTATTTTCAACTTTGAAAAATTTGACAATTTTTCGATAATCAGGTAGTCTTATTACAGAAAACTAAATTTTAGTGATTACCGTAAAAGAAAAAAAGGAATCGGAGTATCTGATGAACAGCAACCTAAAATGCAAAATTACAATCAGTCTGATCACTTGCGTTCTTCTGCTGGCAGGACCTTTATCCCCTTGGGCCACCGAGAGTGAAAAAACTGTCACGTATCAAACCGGATTTTACTACACTATCCAAAAAGGCGATACACTCTGGGACCTTTCCCAAAAATTTTCCGACACCCCGTGGCAATGGCCGGAAATGTGGAAAGAAAACGAACAGATTGCCAACCCTCACCGCATCTACCCCGGACAACGCATTCGTTTATCTCGCCGCACAGGTGCGGACCAATATGCTGAAAAAAAGCCGCTTCAGAACCTGTCCGCGATAGACAAAATGATCCATTTTGAATACGCATCCATTGATCGTGTCGGTTTCATTCGGGAGCAACCGGAGACCCCTCGCGGCACGATATTTAAAGTGGAAGGGCAAAAAGAAATGATCAGCACAGGCGATCTCGTCTACATTCGACCGGAGAACAATTTTGCGTTGAATCCGGGTGATAAGCTTACCGTCTATCGTACGTTGACACCTATCGTCAATAAAAACACCAACAAATATGTCGGTATTCAACATTATTTCACCGGAGCGGTGGAAATTACCGTTAAACGACCCGATTTCGTTCTGGGACGGGTTGTGGCGAATTATCGTCCGATTAAAGTCGGTGATATGCTCATGCCCTATGAGCGACGTTTGCGTCAAATCTCCATCCAGAAGAGTCCCGAAGGTCTTCAGGGCCAGATTATCGAATCCGAAGAGCACCAGGTCATTTTCAGTGAAACTTCAATTGCATTTATCGACAAGGGGGAGAAAGACGGCGTCAAACCCGGTCAGCTATATTGGATTTTCAAACAGGAAAAATACCGTATCAATCCAGAGCAAAAATCAGATGTAACCCTCACGCCGGTTCTCCTAGGCGAATTGCTGGTGCTGCATACCGAGCGCACAACCTCGACGGTAATGATCACTGACTCCATCAAAGCCATTCAAGCCGGAACCAAAATCACCTCTCCAATAAAGC
>JASFJP010000008.1:0-19775 GCA_050121225.1 Desulfobacterales bacterium | reverse complement strand
AACAAAATAAATATTTATTCGAGGCCGAGGAGAGGATCCTCAGAATGCTAAAGCAATGTCAATCTTAAAGTTTTTACCGAATATGTCGATATATACTTAGTTTCTTAGCAATCAATATAAACCATTGTTGGTTTTTGTTATAAATAATTGTCAATAATATTAGCAACGTACGTAAGCGATGAATTTTGAATTGCAGGCTGCAGGGTGTCCGGATCTCAGTATCGAAATAGAAATTTATTAAATCGCCGTAATAATCAAAGGGCTCAGCATTATCGAAAAATGAGTCTTGAGATATTTCCTCAATCATCTGCCAATTTTCCTATTGTTCTTGAAGGTCATTCAAAGAATATTTCCATTGGTGGGACGTGTGTTGTTTTGGATGCAAAAGATGTAAATATTTCAACTAGTGTTGCCTCCTTCAATAAAATAATCAAAAATTCTATGATAAAATTGAGTTTCCCCAGTCAGGGATTAGAACTTAAAATATCCGGCAAGATTGCTTGGACCCACGAAGTCGCATTTCAAGGAGAAAAAACGTTAGCGCTAGGGATACAATTTCAAGACCTATCGCCTAAATTGCGCGGCATTCTGTTTGTATTTGCCGAGAGTTCAAAAAATTCATAATATGTTTTGGTTAACTTCAGCACGATTTTAAACAAACTCTATTAATTTAAATTTGTAGCAATGTTCGCATTTGTTATAGAGAGATACCTCCAATGGCTGAAAATCTTGAAAGAAGAGAAAATGTTCGTATTGATCATACCTCCGTCCTTCAAATTGAAGATCTAAAATCCGGCAAAACATGCAGAGCCAGGCTGTTTAACTATAGTAAAAATGGGATGTATTTTGAGACTGATAGTGTTTTGCATTTAGGAGACCAAATTAACATCGGGATTCATGATTCGCCCTATGCATTGGAATCCGGTATGTTAGAATATTATCGAGGAGAAATACAGTGGCGCAAGACATTAGAAGATTCGCATTTTGAATACGGTTACGGCATCAGATTTTCTCCGGCTTGCGATAATCGAGGTAAGACAAGCCATAATTTAAATAATACAAAAGGAACAATAAAAAAACAAAACCAGGCCCCTCGAAAATCTATAAAATTTACGGACCAAATTCGAACCTACGAGGGTTTAATAAAAGATATCAGTTCTTCGGGAGTATTTTTCTTATCTCAAGATACGTTTGAAGAAGGGCAAATTCTTTCTTTCGAAGTTCCTTTAAAAAAAGGAAAAGACGTCAAGATCGATGGCCAGATCGTTTGGGTAGATGACGATGGTATCGGTGTAATATTTTTAAATAAAAATTGAAAAATATCCCCAATATCTATTCATTTATTTCTCTTGCTGTTATTCGTTTTGATGAGTGGAATTAAAAAAAGAAAACAGGCAACGAAAAAGAACACACTTCCAAGAATCGCTGGTATATCACCATTTATAATTCCTGAAATAATAAAAAAGATTGCACAAACTACAAATAAAATCCAACCCCATAATTGGTAAACATATTCTCTCCTTTTAATTGCATTTAAATGGCAAGCTTCTTTATGCTGGCTATTCTCCATAGTTTCCTCGAAATGATTTCCGTGAGGTTGAAATTTTTGTTTTAATTAGCCACAGACCCACACGGATTTACCCTGTTAAATAAAATCTCATTTGATGAAATTAGATTTTAATGCGAAGCATTATTTAACTGGGCAAACACAGACAAATTTTTTTAAGGTCTAATTCCCCGCAGCTTGTTGTAGCGAAGCGGAAATCCCGCTCAGCGGGGCCGCGATGTAATAGTCATTATTCCTATCGCGCGATACCCCGCCAGCTCTGCTGCGGGGATCCTTCATCTCTTCTGATAATGTAAATTCGAAGAGAATTGTCCTAGTGTTCAAAGCTTCCGATTGCATAATGCTACGTAAATTCTCTATTTTTTGCAACCACTCGATTTGTGGCTTTAGTTCAATCCGGCCGATAGTCTATTTAAACCATTATCGTCTCGAGAGTTCGTCCTAAAATGCGGAGATCTTGAGGCTTGGCCATTGGTAAGAAGTAATCTAAAAAGGGAAGCGCTGCGCTCATTCCCTGGCAAATCGGTTGATAATCTCTTGCTCCCGATAAGGGATTCAGCCATATTATTTTATACGTCTTGCGCTTTAGAGTCGTCAGTTGCTCTTCGAGTACCTCGACGTCGCCCCGATCCCACCCATCGCTGAAGATCATTACAATAGATTTACCCGAAAGCAACTGTTTACCATAGACTTCATTAAAGCGTTGAAGGCAGTAACCAATCCGAGTGCCGCCACTCCAGTCCGAGATAACTTGCGGGAGCTTTGATATCGCAGATGTGAAATCACCCTCCTGGAATAGATGAGTACCTTTGGTAAGATCCGTAGAAAAAAAGAAAATTTCCGTCATACGATCAATCCGTTTTAAGGCATGCACAAATTGAAGGATCAGGAGGGTATAAATATTCATGGATCCGCTGACGTCACACAAAAAGATAACGCGCTTCTTTTTAGCTTTTTTCTTTTTGAAATCCAGCAGAATCAGGTCACCTCCGAATTGCATGTTTTTTCTCAGGATTCTCCTTAGGCTGATCTCTCTGCCGCGGATGGAGTATTTGAACCGACGGCTCATCCGATTGGCCAACGACTGCAACAGATTTGAGATGGATTCATACAGGGCTTGGGATTGTGCAAAACCGAGCTCTATTGGTTCGCCTTGCTTGGAAAGCGTATCCGGGCTGTAACGAAGGGTTCCTGGACGGCCTGCCTCCCCGGAAGCGTCTAATGGGCTTTTGAACTCCGTGATATTATTGAAAAGAGAAGTGGCGGCGGTTTGTTCTTCGTCTTGGCTCTTGGTTTCTGCCGGGATCGAAGTGCGGCTTGGATGTTTAGGCAGCCAGTAAGCACAAAATAACCGGTCGAATTTGGGGATGTCGTCTTTACGGCATACGAGATTGGCCCGAAGCAGGCACTGAAATGCACCAAGGTCGGAAATATCAATCAATGGCACGCCTTTGATTGCATCCAATATTGCGGGCAATGATACCGAAACACCGATTTCCCTTAGCAGGTTTGAAAATCGGACAATGTTTTCGATCATCCCCGTGCCACAATGGCGGGGCGTAATGATGGTGTCATCCAGCTTCATGGTTTGAATAGGAAGTTAACAGACGGCTGCGTTTAACCGGATCCCCCCAGATGCTCGTCTGGAATTTTTGTATATCCTCTCGGTATTTTAGGATGCAGCCGAGGGTCTGTTCGATGGTTTCCTCATCCAAGACATTGCGGTGGAGTTTGATAAGAGCCTCGGCCCAATCGAGGGTTTCGGATATACCCGGTTTTTTAAGGAGATCCTCCCTGCGAATGTTCTGCATGAAAATGCATACCTGATGGGCAAGGGAATCTTCTATGTTAGGGACCCGGGCTCGAATGATCTTAATTTCTTTTTCCAAATCAGGGTAATCGATCCAATGATAAAGACAACGCCGTTTGAGCGCATCATGGATATCTCTGGTTCGGTTGGATGTAATCACCACCACGGGTTTGTGGGTGGCCTTCAATGTACCAATTTCAGGTATGGATACCTGAAAATCAGATAGGATCTCAAGTAAAAAGGCTTCAAATTCTTCATCTGCGCGATCCAGCTCATCGACCAGAAGAACCGGCGCGTTTCCCTGAGAGCTGAGGATGGCTTCCAGCAGCGGTCTTTTAACCAGATAGGGTTCGCTGTATATCACTTGACCCATTTCCTCCGAAGACAGATTGCACTGCTCATCCATTTTGATGCGCAATAATTGCTTCGGATAGTTCCATTCGTAAAGGGCTGAGTTGGCGTCCAGACCCTCATAGCATTGCATTCTAATAAGTTTTGTGGTGAGGATGTCTGCCAGGACCAGTGCGACTTCAGTTTTACCGACTCCCGGCTCACCTTCTAAAAATATGGGCTTGTGAAGATGGTAAGAAAGATAAATGATTGTGGCCAGCGATTGATCGGTAATGTATCGGTGATTTGAAAGCTGTTGGCGGATATCAGCAATAGAGGAAAATTTTTCCGATGTACTCATAACGTATCCTCAACCATTTTTGGAGCTGTGAATCTTCCCGATTCACATCTGATTTTATGGTAGACTTTCCATTATTCGTAGAATTATGTAGAACAAGGGGTGCTAAACTTTAGGTTCCTATCCATTCTTTAGAACCTCGCGTGTGGTATCCATGAATCCCTTCATGATAGGCGAAAGCCATTTATCTTTATGCCAGATCATCAGTTGAGCGACTTCGAGGTTACTTTCCGTCCATTTAAGGTTCACCAACTTTTTCAACTCAAGCTCGCGGCGCACAGCAATTTCAGGGATTAAGGTTACGCCTAATCCAGCGGCCACACATTCAATAATAGCCGCCACGCTGTTAAATTCAAGAACCATTTTGGGATTGCAGCGTGACTCTTGCAAGATCTGCTCGAGTATTCGCCGATAGCTGCAATCCACCCGTGAGAGCAAAAGCGTATGATCAGCCAATATATCGGTTTTAACTTTATCAATTTCAGTGAGAGGGTGATTGGGGGAGGCTACCAACACCAACTGTTCCGAGCCTAAATTTTCTACCGCTAAGTCCTTTGATTGAATTGACTCAGCCAACAAAAAAGCCAAATCGTTAACTCCTTTTCGCAAATCTCGCCGCAGCCCCTCTTGGGCGCACGTGATGAAGCTCAATTTTACAAGTGGCATGCGGTTGCGAAATTCGGCGACAACCGGTGTGAGGCGATGTGCGCAAAAGCTTTCAGGAACTCGGATAGAAAGAGAGCCTGCCAAACGCACCCCTTCCGTAACATCTGCCCGTGCCGCTTCGGCCAGATCGAGCATTTTACATGCATATTGATAGAAATTTTCCCCAGCTTCTGTAAGCGCGATGTGGCGTCCAAAACGTTCAAACAGGGGAATCCCCAAATACTCTTCCAAAGCCATGATTTGTGCTGAAACTGTAGACTGGGCGTAGTGAATCGCTTCTGCCGCCTTATGAAAGCTGAGGTAGTCCGCCACCGCTTTAAAAGTTTTAAGCTGTCGAATCTCCATAGCCTCAATACCAATCTGGATTGCCGATTACACTAATCGAAATAAATCGTTAGTCACGATATAAGACCATGTGATATCTGTTATCATGATCATTGAGAAAACACAAGCAACCATCGATTAGAATAAGGAGGACGCGTATGAACTCGAAAAAAGAAGCGGGCCAAAAGGCTTTGGATTATCATAAAGCTGGTTTTCATTGTGCTGAAGCGGTATCAAAGGCCGTTGTTGAAATCTACGACCAGGGAATGTGTCAGGATATTGCTAAAGTGGCCACGGCTTTTGGTGGCGGAATTGGCCGCACCCACCAAGAAATTTGTGGCGCTCTCACTGGAGGTGTCATTGCTTTGGGATGCCTTTTGGGCCGAAATGTGCCCGGTGCCGATTGGACAGATGCTTCTGAGTTGGCAGCAGAGTTGAGGCGGCGTTTTGTAAGGGAGCATGGGACCACTAATTGTGGGGCTCTTTTAGCGATATTCGGACCCCAGGAAGACATGATCCGTTGTAAACGGCTGTCCGGAGAAGTGGCCGGAATGGTGGTGGAGATTTTAGAGGATCACGGTAAGGTACAATGCAGAAAATCGTTGACATTATTTGAAAACGGTTTATAATAGAATTAATCAAAAATGGCCCGCTTGCAGAGTGGGCCGGTTTCGTTCTGCAGGATAGATCTACCATTTGTCATAGTGGCAACCTGAAGTTTGGAACCATGAGAATATTAGGAAAGGAGAGTGTCGCAATGGCGAATGGAAGTGTTAAGTGGTTCAATGATCGCAAAGGCTACGGTTTTATTGAACAAGAAGATGGACCCGATGTATTCGTTCATCATACAGGAATCAATGCTGCCGGTTTCAAATCCTTAAATGAAGGCGATCGAGTAGAATTCGACATCGAGCAAGGCCCCAAGGGTCCTTCTGCGGTAAATGTTACCGTAGTTTAGCTCCCTACTTCTAAACCAAAGGGCATTCTCTCGGTTTGAGAGAGAATGCCCTTTAATTTTTGAGGAAGGAAGACGGATATGTTTTACGAGGCAATATTTCAGCCGTCAGGTGAAATGGAATATAATGCGGACGCCAAGAATTTGGAAGGAAAGACAATAGCAGTGCAAGAGGGTTGGATAATCGAAGACGGGCCTTTTAAGGGTCAAAACTGTTTTTATATTCCGAGCTCGACGGTGGGTTGGATTCCGAAAAGTGATTTAAAACAACTCAAGCCGATTTCATTTACTAAGTGGAAAGAAATTCAATTACGTTTGGGCTTTAATGATAAGTCCTGAGGCTGTGTTAGTTAGTAGAAAGTTAGTCATTTAAAACAAGCCCCGGCTAATTGCCCTCCACTCAACACATAGGCTCCAAACAATAGCTCGTTCCGGCGTTTTCAGAGAATATACAATTCGCATATTTTACGGAAGTGATGACCGTAAATTGCAAGCGTAACGGCCATTGGCAGCAGCTTGGGTTTGCGAATCAAAGTCCAGATAATCAGATACCAATACCGGAAACGTTCCTTGCCGAATAAGCCTAATCGAATGCTGGAACGGAAAAATGCAAGAAATCTTTGAAAATCCATCGGTGTTCTAACCTCCGGGCAACTGAATTCCTTAAGAAACGTTTTTACACGCCGGTAATAATGCTTGGGCGAGTAGATATGCCCCATAATGGACTGGTAACCGTTCATGAGCCGGTCGATACCCATCTTAGGGATAATATTCGTGGTGCCATCCACATTGTCGCCTGAAATGACACCGACTAATCGGTCTTCTCGCTGAAGGCGTTCAAACAGTCTGGTTCCCGGAGGTGCCTGGAGCATGCCCACCATCGCTGTTACAATACCGGTTTTTTGAATAAAGTCGATAAGCTGCTGAAAAGTCGATTGCGAATCATTGTCAAATCCGACAATGAACCCTCCCTGTACCTGCAACCCTGCACGTTGAATGATCCGGATATTGTCAATTAGATTGCGGTTCTTATTCTGATCTTTATGGCATTCCGTGAGGCTGTCTTCATCTGGCGACTCGATGCCAATAAACACCGAATCGAAACCGGCCTTGACCATCATGTCTAAAAGTTCGCGATCGTCGGCCAGATTTATTGAGGCTTCCGTGTAAAATACACACCCTTTTTTATTTTTGCGCCATTCGATCAACGCGGGCAGCAATTGCGTTTTCAAATAGCGCTTATTCCCGATGAAATTATCATCAACAAAAAATATATTTCCACGCCATCCGGTATCATAAATACTATCTAATTCCGCAATCACCTGTTGCGCCGTCTTCATTCGCGGTTTGCGGCCAAAAAGAATCGTCACATTGCAGAAGTCACAGTTGAAGGGACACCCTCTGGAAAACTGAATGCTCAACGATGCATATTTCTTCATGCGAATCAGATCCCACGATGGTATGGGAGTTTGACCTAAATCACAAAACCCGGAGGATCTGTAGACTCTTTTCAGATTGCCGTTTTTGAAGTCCTCAAGAAAGGGAGGCAGCGTCAGTTCTGCTTCATCGAGGACAAAATGGTCCACATCCTCAAATTGATCCTGCTCGGTTGCGAAAAGCGGCCCGCCTGCAACGACTTTCAGGTCTTGCGTTTTGCATTGCTCAATTATGCGCTTGGCCGATTCGCGTTGAATTACCATTCCTCCGATGAAAACCATATCCGCCCAGGCAAGTTCACTTTCTTTGAGCTTGTCCACGTTCATATCTACAAGACGCGTGGACCATTCTTTCGGCAGCATTGTTGCGACTGTCAGCAAACCAAGCGGTGGATAAGCCGATTTTTTACGGATAAATTTTAGAGCGTATTTGAAACTCCAGAATGTATTGGGAAACTCTGGGTAGATGAGAAGAACGTTCATTTAGAAAGACTCCTATCCAGTAGAAAGACTCCTGTCCAGAAAATATATATCGAGGACTGAATGAAAAAGAGAATAAAATAAGACAGACATCGCCAACTGGGTGACATAAATCCGTCACGCATTCTTCGCTAAAATAAAATGGAAAAACGTTCAAGCAGTCTGGACCTATGGAGAAGGATAAACCGGGATCTGTCCATAGAGATGCATTGATGACTCATGACATGGCTGCTTTCACTTGAAATCGCGCTTTAATACCCCCCTGATATAGTCTTACGGAAGTCACAGCCTCGTCATGGAATGGGATGCTTGAGGAGGATGTTATGGCTTCTTTACAGACTTATATGCAACATACACAATCATTTGGCAAAAGTCAACTTGAGGAAAGTCGCTACCGGTCAACGTCAGATAACGTGATTACTCTTTATCTAACCAATCCACTGTCGGCAAATCACGCAGGCATTGATACCGCCAATGCCCATGTTGATCTTACCCGCAATATCACCTTTCATCGTCACTGTTTCATCCTGTACGATACAGTGGTGGTAGGGACGGATTTGATCGTGTACCTCGTCTTTATCTAAATTGACCGGCAACAGCTTCCCTTTGGCAAATCCAATATGTTGTGCGGTCAACTCCCACCCACCGCATACCGACATGCCGTGTCCGAACGTACCTTTTCTAGCTGTAAATTTTGTGTTTCCGGGAAATATTTCGAGAGCGTTTTGCAGTTCAGTCCAATCTCCGGGAGTTGCAGTAGCGTGCATATCCCATGTCTCCACGTCTTCGGGCTTAACCTGGGCCTCGTTGATAGCTTCCCGGATAGCAGTCAATGGCCCTTTATGCGAGGGTGTGATGATGTGATCCGCATCGGACGTGAGCGCAACACTGAGGATCTCCAAACCCAGCGGTTTAAATCCTCTCTGCAAAAAGAACTCTGCATCACCCACGATCCAGACGCAGGCACCGCCGGCGACATGGGTACCGCGAAGTCCGGTAAACGGTTTGGAGACACGACCATCATGAGAGAGGACCCGGGCGCCGTAAAATGCTCCAACCGAAAGCGGATGGGGTTCCGGGTCCGTCGCGCCGACCACCACTGCTTTGGCCTGCCCCATATGGACGGCGTTGATGCCCATCTTAAGGGCGGTTCCAAATCCGGAACAGGCAGCAACCGGAGCGAAGGCCGGACCGGTAATTTTTCCTAACATAGAAATTTGGGCGGCGGGTATGTTGGGAAGGTTCCAAAGCAATTTAGCATCGACGGCGTTCCAGGGCTCGGTGGGGCAGCCGTATTTGGTGTTTAGCTTGCGCATAGCGGCGCTTTTTCGACGCATAAGATGGACTTTGCCTGTCTCTATGTCGCCGATTACGCTCTGGGCTTCGATAGTCTTCAACTCATCCAAGTAGCGCTGAAGCCCGTCCGAGCGCATAACCCAAAATGCATACCAGTTTTCTGAAATGTCGTCATAGTGTTCTTCGAGTGGATCAACATCTTCCGGGTCCTGAGGTGCCCCAATGTCTTCAATTATTTGTTTCTTTTCAGGTGATGCTGCCTCTCGATAAGCGGCCAACTCACGATGATGATCTTCCTGACACCAGAACCGGTTCCATCGCAGTTGAGCTTTGTAGTATCTTATGGCTTTCTCATAGTGCATTGGGAAATCACCAAGTCCTGTACTCACATAGACGTGAGCCTGTGTCCCCAAGCGTTCCAATAAATTCTCAATACCCGGATTTTGGTTGAGGGCTTGAATAAATGCACCAATGGCGTATTTGACTGTGTTGCCCATTTTTTCTTCGAGCTGGGAATATTTTCTGGGCTTGAAACGATCCTCAATCCAGGTCCTGTAATCGGAAAATTTAAATTCCGGTGCACCTACCAAAAAATTGCAGGGCCCGAAACCGCTGAGCGGCTCCAGCCAGTCAGTGGCGCGATCTAAGTTTTTTTCAAACGTTCCAATATCAGGGGATTTTGGAGCCACAATTCCCCATCCGAAGATACCAATCCGTTTCATTTTATGAATTTCCGTCTCTTTCTGAGATTAAGCCCTGAAAAATCCGATGATTAGTTGTTCAAGGCCAAGAGGATTAATTATAGATACGATTTGAATTACTGTCAAAGATGGATTGCTTTGAAGAATCGGCAAGGGAAGCTCAAAAATGCCCTTGTTGTGGAGGGGATACTGGGATATGGGATAGAGACCACACCCATGTCAGGTACAAGATCCTGCCCTGCGAAGTGCCTCGTCAGCAGTTCTGAAATTGGTGCTTTTTCTGTCACAGATTGATCGTCAAACAATAACTACCGAGTTGTCATTTCCCGCAAACGGACTTTGAACATATTTATCGGCGTTCCAGTCATTATCCCATTTGGATTCATCAATGAAATAACGAAATTGATATTCCCTTCCAGGCTCTAAATCAAGAGTAACTGTGTAATCGCCACTTTTAAGCTTTCTCATAGGATGAGCTGAAATATCCCAGTTATTAAAATCACCGACAACAGATACACTTTTTGCATCAGTGGTGGCGGCTTTTGGTAACTTAAATGTGACTTTGCATGCATTTCTAGTTTTAAGATACTTTTTTTTTAAACCTGCTATTTTTGTTTTTTTCATGGCTTTAGACTCTCTTTGTCGTTATTGGTTAGATTGGAAGTATTTTAGGCCACGATGAACCATATCTCGACATTTTTAAATCGTTGTTTGATAATTATACATCATTTTATGCGATTGGCAAAATTTTTGGTCAATAGAGCGTTTGTCAAAATAACGTTCCGATAGCGGTGGTTTTGCCAGCCTTCTTTGGGTTATCAGTAACGTCTATGCTTTGATCCAAACGCTCTAATAATTTTTTTATGCTGGCCACCTATATATAATCGGTCCACCAGCACTGCACGGATTGAAATGTTCGATCCATTTTCTTTTGATAATTGCTTGAAAAATTTTTAAAAGGTGTTACTATAAACCTATACCTACCGGTAGGTAGGTTCAATCTTGACAATACCGTCGGACTTGATTAAAAGGTGCCTTTTGGGGGAATATTGGGCTCCTTACAATTTGGACATAACGTTTATGAATAACGAAAATGGAATGAATTCTCTGGAGAATAATGCTCGGGAACGATTGTTGGAAACCGCCACCAAACTCTTTGCCGAGAAGGGCTATGCCGGTACTTATGTGCGTGAAATTGTAGAAAAAGCGGGTGTAAGCAAACCGGTTCTGTATTATTACTTTAAAAGCAAAGAGGGGCTGTTTTATGCCATTCTGGCGTGGGCCGCAGATGTGCAGCAGCAGATTTTGAATGAAATATTAACTGCTCCGGGCACGGTCCTGGATCGGTTTATCTATTTTTATCGACGAATATATGAAGGCATTCAGGAATACCACTGCCTTTACAAGATGATTCACAGCCTCATTTACGGCCCGCCCCAGGGTGCCCCGGAGTATGATTTCCCAAGTTACCAGCGACACATGTTCGACGCTGTGAAAAGAATATATTCCGAAGGGTTATCGTCGGGAGAAATAAGGCAGGTTGATGAGGATGAGGTTGCCTTTCTGGTGCTCAGCCTGATTGATTTCAGTTTAAACATGAATTCGGTGCTACCTGAGCTGGCGGATCCACAGCGCCCTGAGAGGCTGTTGCGACTCGCTTTTCAAGGGTTGAAGGTTTCATAAAAAGTAAAAATACAGGATGGCAAAGTAAAATGAAAACATCCCTAATTTTGCTCACAATTTTGCTGACATTGTTGCTCGCAGCATTCGCGCTGACGGGTTGTAAAGACAATGAAAGTATTGCTCAAATTGACGGCAATTCCAACGAGGCGCCCGCGGTTGCCGTCTCGGTGGTCGAAGTAAAACCGATTGCCATGCGGGATGTTGTATTTCTGCCGGGTGAAACCGAAGCCTATGAAGATGTCAAAGTGGCTGCCAATACCGCCGGCCGAGTTGAATGGATCGGCCTCCGTGAAGGACAAGCCGTGAAAAAGGGTGAACTGCTGGCTAAAATAGATGTCTCGGGCCTGAAAGCCTCCCTGGAACACGCCAAGGCGGCCTGCGATCTGGCCGAGGATCTGTGTGAGCGTCGACGGCGACTTTATGATAACAAAATCATCGCCAAGGAAGAACTGGATCAAAGTGAGACCCAGGCAAAACTGGCGGCGGCCGATCTCGAGCAAGTCAAGGTAAGGTACAATCATGGTTTTCCCAAATCCCCGATTACGGGCATCATCAACCATCTTTATCTGGATGTGGGGGAATATGCCGATGTGGGCAAACCCATCGCGGACATCGTTAACATTGACAGAATTAAGATCAATGTGCGGGTTCCCGAGCTCGATGTTCGTTATGTGAAAAAGGGTCAAACGACACCGATTAGAATTGATGCGTTTGCAGACCGCACAATAATCGGTACTGTTGAGTTTGTGGCGTTCAAGGCAGATCCTGCCACCAAAACTTTTCTGGTGCGTTCTGTCATCGATAATCCTAACCATGATATCCGTCCGGGAATGATCGGCCGCGTGGCGTTTGTCCGCCGGATGATTCCCGACGCTCTTGCAGCGCCTTTGTTTACTATTGTCGACAAAGGCGGGGAGCGGATTGTTTTTGTAGAAAAAGAAGGTGTTGCCGAGTCGCGGGTGATTTCCATCGGTGTGATTGAAGGCGATCGGGTACAAATTACCAGCGGGCTCGATATCGGCGATCATCTGATTGTCAAGGGACACACGGAAGTTGAAGACGGCATGAAGGTGATCGTTAAATGATTCTGAATCAGGCTGCGCTCAAACGACAGGCAACGGTTCTTGCCCTTCTGGTTATCATTGTCATCGCCGGGGTTTATTGTTACGCCACCTTGCCCCGCGAATCCTTTCCGGACATTACGATTCCCTATGTATTTGTTACCACCACCTATGAGGGTGTGGCTCCCGAAGATATGGAGCAGCTGATCACCATCCCCATCGAACGCAAGCTCAAAGGTATTGATAATGTCGAAGAGATCCGTTCCACCTCGGCCGAGGGCATGTCCACAGTAGCCATCAAATTTTTGCCCAAAGTCGACCTTGATGATGCGGTGCAGAAGGTCCGGGACAAAGTGGACCAGGCTAAAAACGATTTACCGACCGATCTGGCGGTGAATTTTTCCGACATGCCCGTGATTCGAGTGGTCCTCTCGGGTCCTTTCAGTCTGCGCCGGTTGCAGAATCTGGCGGAAGACTTGCAGGATCAGATTGAATCCATCACTGGGATTTTGGAAGCCCGCATTACCGGCGGACTGGAGCGGGAAATCCATGTGGAATTCGACATGGATCGGGTCGGTGCTTACAATGTGCCGTTTTCAAGTATCGTCAATTCGGTGACCCGGGGCAACGTGAACATGCCGGGCGGAAGCATGGACATCGGTGAAGCCAAGTATCTGGTAAGGGTGCCGGAGGATTTCAAACACCCGTCGGAAATCTTTTCTATTGTGGCTTTTGTGCGGGACGGCAGACCGGTGTACCTGCGAGATGTCGCTACCATCAATGATTCTTTCAAAGACCCCTTAACCCGCAGCCGCATCAACCAGGAAAAGAGCGTTACCATTGCGGTGTCCAAGCGAAGCGGCGAAAACATCGTGCGAGTGACCGACGAGGTCAAACGCATTGTCGCGGACATGCGGCCTCAGCTTCCGCAAACCTTAAAAATCGACCTGACCGCTGATGTGTCGAAAGACGTGCGACTTATGGTTGCCGATTTGGAAAACAACATCATTTCCGGACTGATCCTGGTGTTGTGTGTTATTTTAATTTTCATCGGAGGTCAATCGGCTATTTTTGTGGCCCTGGCGATTCCCTACTCCATGTTTATCACCTTTGCACTGCTGACCGGTTTTGATGTGACCTTGAACATGGTGGTGCTTTTTTCGCTGATTCTGGCCCTTGGCATGCTGGTAGACAACGGCATCGTGATTGTGGAAAATATTTACCGACACATGCAGCAGGGCAAAACACGCCAGGATGCCGCCCGGGTCGGTGCCGATCAGGTGGCATGGCCGGTAATCACTTCGACTTTGACGACACTAGGCGCCTTTTCTCCCATGATGTTCTGGCCGGGTATCATGGGCGAATTCATGGGCTATCTGCCGATGACTCTGATCATGGCCTTGAGCGCATCCTTGTTTGTGGCCTTGATCATCAACCCCGTACTTTCTGCGCGCTACCAGAAAGTCAAGCCAGTCAAATCAAAAGGCAATCCGCACCTAAAAGAACCTATCCTAAAGCGGTTTTATCTGTTTCTCCTGAGATGGTGTCTACGCCATCGGTGGGTGGTGGTGCTGTCCAGTTTCGTGATGCTCGTCGCCGCCTTAACGGCTTTTAGCATGTTCGGCAAAGGAACGGAATTTTTCCCGGAAACCGAACCCAAACGCGCCTATGTCAACATCAAAGCGCCGGAAGGCACCAATCTCGATACTTCCGACAAGCTGGTCGCCCAGGTGGAAAAAATCGTGTCCCAATATGAAGATATCCGGTACGTGATCTCCAACATTGGGTCCGTGGGCGGGGATCCTTTCTCCCAGGGCGGCACCGGAACCCACATCAGCCGGGTGGTGCTGGACTTCAAAGACTTCCACGACCGCTCACAGCCGTCTTCTGAAATCGTTAATGAAGTGCGGCAGCGAATTTTAAAAACCATCGAAGGGGCCGAGGTTCAGGTGGAAAAAGAAGAAGAAGGACCGCCCACCGGTCCCCCCATCAATATCGAAATTTCTGGCGAAGATATTTTTACACTGGGAGAACTGGCCGCCGCGGTGCGCAAGGAAATCAGAGACATTGCGGGTTTGGTCGATTTAAAGGATAACTTTGTCAAAGGCAAACCGGAAATCCGCGTGAGGGTGGATAAGGAAAAGGCGGCGTTGATGGGACTGGATACCTACACCATTGCCTATACCGTCAAAGCCGCTATCAACGGTGTCAAGGCGGGCGTTTACCGCGAAGGCAAGGACGAATACGACATTATTGCCCGACTGCCGGAGCGTGATCGCCGCTCCATTGAGAATCTCAAACGCATCACGGTGTCCGGACCCCGGGGGGAACCCATACCGTTGACAAGTCTGGCTGAAATCTCTTTGGGCAGCGGCATCGGCGCCATCATGCGGCTGGACCAGAAACGGGTAGTCACCATATCCGGAGATGTGTCCGGCCGGCTGGCCAACGACGTGATCAAAGACATTGATGCGCGGCTCCAAAAAAATATCACTTGGCCGCGGGGCTATGCCTACCGTTTCAGCGGTGAGCAGGAGGAACAGGCCAAAGCGCAGGCCTTTCTCAGCAAAGCGTTTTTTGCCTGCATTGCCATTATTCTGCTGATTCTGATGACCCAGTTTGACTCCTTTATCACGCCCTTTATCATTATTACGTCGGTGATTCTATCCTTGATCGGTGTCTTTATCGGCCTTTTGGTCACCGGAACCGCCTTCGGAATTATTATGACCGGTATAGGGGTCATCAGCCTGGCGGGTGTTGTGGTCAACAATGCCATTGTGCTCATTGACTACTACAACCAGCTTTTGGCCAAAGGAATTGAATCTTTTGATGCTCTGATTCGTGCCGGATCGGTTCGGTTTCGGCCGGTGTTGCTGACCGCCATCACCACCATTTTAGGGCTTCTGCCCATGGCCACCGGTGTCAGCTTTGACTTCCGCAAAATGGCCCTGGATATCGGAGGTGAATCCTCCCAATGGTGGGGCCCCATGGCCGTGGCCGTCATTTTCGGTCTGGGATTTGCGACCCTTCTGACCTTGATAGTTGTCCCCGTACTCTGCTCCATGGCCCACAGTGTGAAGACCCGCAAGATGCGGACTCAAAAAGCATCGTGAATTAAAGAATGCCTGATCCTTTAAATTTTCCCTTCAGAAATAGCGCTTTTTCCGATATATCTTTATCATCATTTTGCAACCTTTGAACCGTTGATCCCAGAACATGGAACTGATCACTTTCGGTGATAAGATGTCGGATACAGATTCTGCCAACAGAGCGTTTGACCTCCGCGATTACCAGCGTGATTGTCTGGAGGCCATCATGGCGGGTTACCGGGCCGGTGTCCGCCGGCAGCTGACCTGTCTTCCGACCGGTTCGGGCAAAACCGTAATCTTTGCCGAATTTCCGCGCTATTTCCGAATGCAAAACCAGATGCTGGTTTTGGCCCACCGTGCAGAGCTCCTCGAACAGGCCTGCGATAAAATCCGACGGGCAAATCCTGAATTGAAAATCGCAGTTGAGCAGGCAGGACGGGTCGCCGACCCTGCTTGTGATGTTGTTGTGGCGAGCGTGCCCACATTGGGGCGCCGAGGATCGAAACGTTTGCAGCGTCTGGATCCAAACCGGTTTTATTTGATAGTGGTGGATGAGGCCCATCACGCGACAGCAGCCACCTACAAGCGCGTGCTCGAATATTTCGGCGTTTTTGAGGCGGAAACCTCCAAACTATTGGTCGGCTTTACGGCTACCCCCAAGCGCGGAGACGGGCAAGGTCTCGATGCCGTTTTTCAGGAAATTGTATTCTCTCGCAGCCTGCCGGAAATGATTCATGCAGGTTATCTGGCACCCGTAGCTGCATACCGGGTCGAAACCGACATCGATCTGTCCCGGGTGAAAACCCGCATGGGAGATTTTGTGACGTCTCATCTATCGCAGGCAGTCAATATTGCACCGCGCAACGATTTGGTGGTCAAGGTCTTTCGCTCCAATCTCAAAGATCGGCAAACGTTGTGTTTCTGTGTAGATGTTGCCCATACGCACAGCCTTGCCAAGGCTTTCAACAAGGGGGGTATCCCGGCAGCAGCGGTCAGCGGCGATATGGACCGTGCCGCCCGGGCAAAAGTCCTGGAGGATTTTCATGCCGGACGGACTAAAGTACTTGCAAACTGTATGGTGCTGACGGAAGGATATGACGAACCGACGGTTTCCGGCATTATACTGGCGCGCCCGACAAAGTCCGCCCTGTTGTATACTCAGATGATCGGCCGGGGAACGCGGCTGCATCCGGGCAAGCAGAATGTGACCATAGTCGATATTGTAGATGTCACCCGCGATCACAGTCTCACGACCCTTCCAAGCCTTTTCGGTTTTTCAGAAGAATTTGATCTTGAGGGGCATACTACTGACGAAGTTCAACAAGCCATCCGCTGGGTAGAGACGCATCGTCCCTGGATTTCCATCGATCAAGCATTATCCTTAAGCGATTTGCGTTACCGTTGCCGAAGGATCGATTTGCTGGACCTGGACACACCGGCTGAACTGCTGCCACACAGCCGCTTTGCCTGGGTAGCTGTGGGTAAAGGGAGCTACCGACTGAGCCTGGCCGGCGGCAAAGCCATCATGGTTGCGCCGACCATTCTTGGAGAATGGGAAGCCGTCCTCCGCCAGCACGGAAAGGACACCGCGATTGGACGCGGGGAGGATGTCCGTTCAGCCATCAAGATGTCTGAAGCCCATGTCACCCATCATCTGACTGAATCAGTAGGGCTCGTAGTGCGCAACACCCGCTGGCGGCGAGCACCGGCTTCGGACAAACAGCTCAGAGTGCTGCGCAGTCGAAAAATAAAAGTCCCAAAGGGTCTGACGAAAGGGCAGGCCAGCCACCTCATTAGCATGCTGCCATGAAAGCGGCTAATCTAATCCACTTTTAAAACTGATTGATCCTATGTCAGGAATGCCCAGACACAGGGTAAAAGAAGGAAGTTTGAGGATTTAAAAATCAAGCGGACTTTTGGCATTCTTTATGGTTTTAGTTTTTATGGTGTGGGTATATATCTTCGTTGTCCTGACATCATTGTGGCCCAAAAGCTCCTGAATGGTGCGGATGTCGTAGTTGGCTTGCAACAGATGACTGGCGAAACTGTGTCGAAACGTATGAGCTGATGCGCGCTTTGGTATTTTAGCCTTGTTGACGGTCCGCTTGATTGCTTTTTGGACATGGGTCTTGTGGAGATAGTAGCGTCTGTATTCATTTTTATCCGCAATGAATGTCAGCGTCTTTGCCGGAAAAAACCATTGCCAGACGAGTTCTCTGGCAGCATTTTTAAATTTTATCTCAATTCTACTTGAAAGAAAGGTCCCGGAATACCCTGAATCAAGATCTTCCTGATGCAGCTTGATTACGGTTTCGAGATGATTCTTGAGGTCGGGAATGATTTTCTCAGGCAGCGTAAATATCAGCTGTAGCCCTGGCTGCTTCTGACTTCTGTGTTAGCCGTGAGTACATTTATGAGATTTTCAAATGATACCGGCAAGTATGTTGCACATTACACTCGCTTGGATATAGCGGTTGATCATATACTCAAGAATAAAAGCCTGCGATTTGGGCCGTTAATAGCGACCAATGACCCGCGAGAAACCCAAATGTGGCAATTTGCCATTGGCACCTCAAGGTCCAAAGAGAACTCGCCATTTTCTGAAAAGCTTAAGCTTTTGGCTAAGCGTAATCCGGATTACAACAGGCTTCTAAAGGGTGGATGCAAAATTCTATGTGTTTCGCAAGATGAAGAAGACGCTTTGAAATTGGACTTTTCCAAGCGTGCCTGTGGGAAGCCAAGAATGTGGGCTCAATATGCGGAAAACCACCGTGGTGTGTGCTTGTTGTTTGATAAACACATTTTACATGAGACATTGGAAAAAAATTTCGGCCGCGACGCTCTATTTTGCGGTTCAGTCGCGTATGACAATTTCCATGATATCATATCTCCTGGCTGGCCTGAACATATGAATGCGTTCATGCTTTCTGGGGATGATATTGCCGCAGATGGCCTCGAAAACATACTTCGGCGCCATCGCGATAAATATCATGACTTTTTTTTCTTCCGAAAGAATAAAGATTGGGCGAGCGAAACGGAATACCGTTGGATTGTTCGCGTGAACTCTAACGATCCAGTTTTTATACCAAGAAAGAATTCTTAAATGCCGTATCAAATGGAAGAAAGATTATAATACAGCTGATTTTCTAAAAGAAGCTTAGAAGGTATTTAACTGCGATGTAACGCAATTTATGAAAGCTGGTTGACTGTCGGGACCTGAAAAGGACACCAGGGTTTATTGCTATATTATATTTGGCGTGTGGGGGCATCTGACCAATGTTCGAATCTGAAAACAATTAGGTTTGAGCTACTTAGCAGTCAGTCACGCGGTAAAGTCAATAAAGGCTAAACTACAAAATGATCGGGTCTTGCGAAAATCATTCAATCGATTTAATTCACAATTCAAGCTTTGACTTTATTATTTTTAGCAGAGAATTATATCAATCGGCTGGAGTCGGACACTCCTTATATAGCGTTGCTTAGCAGGAGCGTTATCTTAAAATCATTCTTCTACTTGACATTGATGCATGTTTAATGCATATTAATGCATATGAGAACAACCCTAAACATAGATGACAAAATATTGGAAAAGGCATCACGGCTGACTGGCATTAAGGAGAAAACCTCTTTAGTGCGGCTTGGTTTAGAAGCTTTAATTGCCCGCGAAAGCAGCAAGCGGCTGGCTAAACTCGGCGGAACCGAAAAAAATCTGCGTTCTATTCCCAGACGAAGACCAGCTTAAAGGCGGCCGTGATACTTGTCGACACTTCAATTTGGGTTACTCATCTTCGCCAAGGCAACCGGCAGCTCGAAAAGCTGCTAATAGATGGCGAGGTCATGTGCCATCCATTCATCATCGGTGAGCTCGGCTGCGGTAATTTGAAAAACCGGAACGAAATTATTTCCTTACTACAGTCCCTTCCAACGGCTCCGACAATTGAACTTGACGAATTCCTATTTTTTATTGATCGAAATCAGTTGATGGGAAAAAGTGTTGGTTTCGTCGATGTCCACATTTT
>JASFJP010000007.1:0-22028 GCA_050121225.1 Desulfobacterales bacterium | reverse complement strand
CCGGTCCAAAAGTGATCATTGGATTACATTTCCTTTTTACAAATTTGCTTCTTTGACAGCTGTCAAAATCCCCGTAAGCATGGCTTTGCGTTTTGAAGGTGGATCTGGAATTTCACTAATATCCGAGTCAAGAAACCCTAACTTGGTTGATGGTAGAATATCCTCCAGAATCGGATCAGTTTCAACTTTGCGGTTAAGGTTATTTAATTCTTTACTTGATAAACTTCCCAAACCCTCATCATTCCATTGATCAAAATAGAGGCCAAAATGTTGCATCAAGTAGTCATGGTTTTGATTTTTGGCCCAATCATAATTTGGAAGCTCATATCATTTAAAACAACTTCTTTTACCTCGTTTGACAAACTCTCAATCACCCTTTTCAAGTAGGGATGAAAGCGCAAATCACAAAGCTTGAATCTTTGTATTCTTTGGCTCATGATGCCCCCCTTTTAATAGAATACGTCTATTTTTTCCAAACACGAATTTAGCGACCCTATAGCTGTCGCGACCATATGTCTAATTATTAGAGGTATAATTGGCATTCATCGCCGGCGCCAACAAGCGATACTTCTATTCGGATTCTATTTCTGCTTCCTCGGTTTCCCGGTAAATTTTAGTATCACGGGCAGTAAGTACGCCGCCAATTAACCTTCCTTTATCGTCATATAGAGGAGAACTCGTGACCAGCATATTCATCCCCAATTGATTGTTATAATTTTCCGATGTGTGCACCTTGCCATCAGCTATCATTCGGGCGTGCGGGCATGAAGCGGGAGGGTGATCAGCTTTACAGATATATCTGTAGCAGGTCTTTCCCGTTAACCCTTCAGGGGCGCATTTCAGCTTTTCGGCCAGTGACTTGTTGACCCGCTGAATTTTATACTGATTGTCGATAGCTGCAATGAAATCCGGAACCGCATTCAATATACGCTCCAATTCTTCTTGGGATTTGAATGCAGCCGTTCTGGCATTTTTGTACTCAAGAAGGTCCTTCTCCAGTAAATTGATTACCTGTTCCAATTCATAATAGTTTAGTTTCCTGGCCATTTAACGGTCCCTTTAATTCCGCAAATATTTCACTATTCTCATCGAGGTATTCGTTTATGGCCTGATAACCCAATATGTTTTTTGATGAGAAAGGAAACAGAGCAATTTTTTGGTTGTTAAATTCATCACTGACTTCAGCCGGAATGGCTTTCGATTGAGATTTGTTGATTAGTATAGATTCAATATTGATTCCGATATCCAATAGCTTCTTTTTGATGCGGAAAGCTTCCGAAAATGATAATTTATCATTGTTCATGACCAAATTAATCTTGGTTGCATCGGACTTGAAATGATCACGCAGATGCTCATACTCATTGATCAACATCCCTAATTTTGCCTTGACTTTGTCCTGCTCGATCGTTTTGCGACCGATCTTGATCTTAGAGACAATCTCTTTCTTAGCGTAAATTTTCTCTCTGAGCTTCAGCAACTCTTCCAGCCAGATCAGGGTAATAAACGGCAAAGAAAAGAATCTTAACGTGAGGGCGGTTGGCGCCATGTCAAAAATAATCACATCTTTATCTTCAAAGGCTTCGATAAGATTCTCAAAAGCCATCAGCAGAGCATATTCTTCCAAACCAGGTGAAAACTGCAAAATATTAAAATAATTTTGCAGATTGAAGGCACTTTCATAGCTGTAGGTTCGTTTAATCGTTTTTTCAGTATCTTTCAGATACTTCTCTATCCAATAGTCGACGTCGACTTCTTTGACTGCCAGACAATCAGTCACCTGCCGGGTTTTTTCCGAAAAATCCTGTTGAAAAATATCTCTTTGATTATGAGCCGGATCCATGGAAACCAGCAGGATATCACGGGAATTACGCGCAAGATGGACCGCGGTTATGGCCGAAGTGGTTGATTTTCCGACACCGCCTTTGCCGATATAAAAGAGTAGTTGTGGTTTCGTTTTCAATCAATATCCAATACTGAAAAAAGGTCCCCCAGGGGATCATGGGCTGTTGAAACTTTTTCGAGCATGATCCCCAATTCTTGCTCCATTTCCGGTAAAAGCTCCATCGTGATATGAATGGGCGGTGAAGGTATCCCGATGAAAGCGCCTAATACCAGGATGGCAAAGATATTGTCCAACTCTCCGACTTCATATTCGATGGTCTCAACGGCCTTGCCGCGCATGACTTCATCCGCCATATGAAAAGCCGATACGAATTTGTCTTTTAGGGAGTTTAATATCCGGATCATCTATTCTTGGTTCTGGTCATTATTTAAAAAGTATCGAAACACTATGATTTAACGCCTAAAATTTTAGCTGGGCAAGCAAAACAGGAAAAGTACCATGTTTATCTTATCTTTTTCGTGTTTTCGATTTTTCGAGTTTTCGTGATAAGAATTCTTTTTGACTTACCGTTATCCGTTTTTAATATTCACCTTACCCTGAATATTCTTCTTTCAAACGTCATCCGTGTTTTGGAGGGGTAAAAATAATACACCGCATATAGCCCGATCAAGATTGCACTCGCCGTATAAAACCGGGGAAGTTCAAAAAAGTAGGCTATTAAAGCCAAATAGGGTGTGATCATGACGACATTAATCATGGTTCGTTCAAATTTGAGTAATTCCTTTTCAGATACACATATAAGATCTCGACTTTTGTGTGCGAATAAGGTCCGATAGAGAATTGGGAAAGCGATCGCTAAAGCGATGCATAAAATAAAAATAAACGGTCCAGCAATTTCGATGAAATTAACCGAACCAATTTCGATAAGATCATAAGCTTTAGCCCCACCTACCAATGTAAATCCAAGAATGGAAGGCAACAAAAAGATAAAATAAGTTTTTTTAAGTTCATCAGTCATTTTGTTTATCCCTTGTAAGCCAAACTTTTGATAGAGTATTCAGATCTAAGAATTCTTTATGGAGCTTGGAGTTACGGAGCGTAGGAAAGGATCGGAAATTTTGCCGATTTTCCAAATTTTAATTTTCCATTACTCCGCTACCCCATTTCTCCAGTTTTTAGTTTTACGGTACCAGCGGTGCAGGTTCTGCAGGTACTTCACCATCCATGGCAAAAAATTTAATGACACCTTCAACAACGATCCAGAGCGCGATCAAGAGGATGACAACATTAATTACCTGCAAGAGCATATTATGAGTAGCACCGAATTTGACCTGGTTCATAATGACGGCCCAAATGGTCATCACCGACATAAAGATCGCCGGCAGTCCGGCAATCATCCATTTCAAGCCACCCCGGGCTTTTAGATACAGTGTGATAATAATCAATGCCAGGGCAGCCAGGGTTTGGTTGACGGCGCCAAATAACGGCCATAATTTCAGGGCTCCCTTTCCGTCGGCACCGGTGGCAAACGCCAGTATCAAGGCTGTCATTACCGCGACGGCGGTTCCCACCCAGCGGTTATTCAAGGCGGGGAGCTTGATGCCGTTGCCCAGTTCACCGATCACATAGCGCTGGATACGGGTGGCCGTGTCCAGGGTGGTGCCGGCAAACGAAGCCACAAAAACCGCCATGATGGCCAGGGTAAATTGCTTGGGGATACCAAGGGTCATGATCATATTGGCCGCACCGTCTACAAAGGCCGAAATCTTAGAGCCCAAACCGGCGGCAGCCGCCCAGGATGAATAGTGGGTTGTCCAGGCGGCGACACCACTCAAGGTTTCGCCGGCCTTGGTCGTATAGCCCAGCCCGATGCCGGCAGCAACGGCGATCACGACCAGGGTGGCCAGTGTGCCTTCCATTAACATGGAGCCGTACCCCACGAAGAGCGAATCGCGTTCATCACGGACCTGCTTGGCTGAGGTTCCTGACGACACCAGTGCATGGAATCCGGAAATCGCCCCACAGGCAATCGTAATAAACAAAAAGGGCCACATGGGTGGGGCTTTGGCCGGAGACATCTGCACGGCCGGCGCCACAATTTCAAGGTTGCCGCCAAAGCTGGTAACAATCACACCCAAAACCAGCAATGCCATGGCAATCACCAGCTGGTGCGAGTTGATGAAATCACGCGGCTGCAGCAGTGTGGTTACCGGCAGCACCGAGGCTATGAAAGCGTATGTCAACAAGATAATGGTCCACACACCGGTGGGAGGGATACCGGCAATGACCGGCATTTTGAACGGCAAATAAGGCCCCAGGAACACGCAAACATACATGGCGATGATGGCATAGATCGACCATGTCATGGCATTTTTGCCTTTTTTGTAGATCAGATAGCCCAGAAAGATGGCAATGGGAACCTCCACCCAGACTGCTAGAACCGACTGCGGATACATGCTGAAAATGATGGCGATCACCAGGCCGAATATGGCAATCACGATCCACAGCTCCAAAAAAACGATCAGGAAAAATAAGAACTTGGTCCGGTCATTTACGTACTTGGCGGTGTATTCCGAAATCGACTTCCCCTGGTTGCGCATCGAAATGATCAAGGAGCCAAAATCATGAACCGCCCCCATGACAATCGAGCCGACAAAAATCCACAGCATGGCCGGGACCCAACCCCAAATAATGGCAATGGCCGGTCCCACAATCGGACCGGTACCGGCAATGGACGTGAAATGATGTCCGAAAATAATTTCTTTTTTGGTTGGCACATAGTCGCGCCCATCCTCAAATTCCTGGGAAGGCGTTTTAACTTCGCCAGACAGGGCAAAGATTTTGCGACCGATATATTTGCCGTACAACTGGTACATGATGATGTACCCGGCAAAGGCCAACACCATAATCGCTAATGCACCCATAATTCAATTCCTCCTTTTAAATTTTACTTCATTTAGTCGGTTAAAATGCCTACGCAAGAACTCTTCATTGTAGAAAACAATTGCTTAAAAATCAGTATCTCGTAAAATTTATATTAAGCCGCTCCGAGATCCCTGCGGGCAGCCATATCCACCAGTATTCTTTCTCTGGTTCTATCGATACCGATTTCTTGGCGCTTTTTATCGATATGTGCAATCATCTTATGGGCATGTTTGATGGGATCCACTTCCAAGTCCCACATTCCGCCATAGAGCTTTTCGAATTCTTCGAATATATATTTCTGAAACACCGGTGCGCCGCTTACCGGAAGGGTGACACCAAAAACTGTGTAGACACCCGAGGCCACAAAATAATGGCCGATACTGATTGCCTTCTCACTCATCCATTCCGGTGCACTGCCGGCCGCCGGCAGCTCACTGATATCATTTCCCAGACCGCCGGCTTTAACTACTTCTGCGGCTGCCAGAAGAATCCGGCTGTTGTCGACACATGAACCCAGATGCAGCACGGGTGGTATACCGACCGTTTCACAAACCTCAGCCAGACCGGGACCACAGAACACCTTGGCGGATTCCGGTGTTAGAAGACCTTCCATGGCGCAGGCAATCGCGTTGCATCCCGTTGTCAAAACAATCACATCATTCTTGATAAGCTCTTTGACAATCTGAATATGACTTTCATTGTGTTTCGTCCTGGCATTGTTGCATCCCACAACGCCGCCGATGCCCCGGATTCTGCCGTTGATAATGTTGTCGTTTAATGTGTAATAGGAACCGCGAAACATTCCTCCAAGATGGTATTCGATGGATTCCACACCAAATCCGGCCACGATGGGAGATTTCTGTTTAGGAATCATGACCTCGGATTTGCGGTTTTCAAAATTGTCAATCGCCAGTTTTACAATTCTCTCGGCGTCTTCCAGCGCATGATGTTCATCAAATTCAATGTGAAGAACATTCTCCTGTTCCATCCTGGCGATGGGATGGGTCGTGATTAATTTGGTGTGAAAACATTTGGCAACATTGGCCAGGTTTTGGAATATGCATTGGATGTCAACCACCATGGCATCACAGGCACCGGTGATAATCGCAAGCTCCTGTTGAAGAAATGTTCCGCACAAGGGTACGCCATGACGCTGTAACATTTCATTGGCCGTGCAGCAAATGCCGGAGAGCTGGATGCCTTTGGCCCCTTTGGATTTGGCATACTCTTCCATTTTTTTGGTTTGAGCGACTGCGACGATCATCTCGGAAAGCACCGGTTCATGACCGTGGATCACAATGTTGACCATGTCTTCTTTCATAACACCCAGGTTGGCTTCTGAGGCCACCGGGTAAGGAGTGCCAAACAGGATGTCTTGAAGTTCGGTGGCCAGCATGGAGCCGCCCCAACCATCGGCGATGGCAGCGCGGGTGCCCTGTTTCATTAGGTTTTTATAATCCTGATCCACGCCAATGTGGGTTCTGTGCATAATTTCAACAATTTCTCTGTCGATATTGCGCGGCACCACCCCCCGCTTTTTCCAAAGCTCATAGCGAGGCCCAGGCGCTCGTTTGGCAAAAAGAAGTTCGCCCTCGGCCTTGCCCCATTCATTGAGGGCCTTTTCACCGACTTCCACGGCAATCTCGTCAAGATCCCGATCGAGTTCCTTTCCGTCCACTTCAACGGTTGTATCGACACCCAAATATTGAGCGACTTCTAAAAGTTTTCGCGTATCTTTAATCTCATATGCATCGGTTTCTTTTCTGGCAGCCGACATAAATACTTCGGCGACCGAACGTCCGTGATCGGAATGGGCGGCAGCACCACCTGCAATCATGCGGATGAAATTGCGGGCGGCAATCGTATTCGGCGTTGCCCCGCAAATGCCTTTGCGTGTGTCTTCCCCTTCGATGCCGCCTTTTGGAAGGGGCAACCTACAGGGGCCCATGCCGCAGTTTTTGCAGCAAATACCCTGAGTCCCGATATTGCAAGGTTTCATCGTAACTGCCCTATCAAATGCCGTCTCAATTCCAAGCTCATGGGCCCGCTCAATCATTTGTTGACTGGCCGGATCAATAGTTGCCGCCACCGGATCAGCCAGTTTCTTAACCTTGGCCTCTTTGACCACTTTTTCTTCTGCCATTGTATCCTCCTTTATTTTGGGGTTTTTTGAACGAGTATTAAATTTTTTGGATGAAAAGCAGAAAATTTTGAACTCGAATGCAACAGCCAAGACATCTGAGAAAGACTTTTCACACCGGACTTTACAGTAAATGAACCTCTATAATCGAGGATAAAGCATGATTTATGCCACTATCCACTAAAACAATATTTTAAATGATTTCAGATTGTTATTAAGTGTTTATAAGGGAGAGTGATGTGGAGATGAATAAGAATTTAGAAAGATTTCGAAACTTCTTTAGAAAAATTTCGAAATCTTTCAGCCGGCAGGGTTGTATCGGCCGGAGAAATAAGGTTAGGCTTTTTGGTCATATTCTTCACCACTTGCCGTTTTATGTATATGATAACCACGAGTACTTTTTTTTAGTTGAAGAATTAGTCATTATCCACCAGAATGATGGTCAATATCTTGATGGGGGTAGAATTATACTTGGCGGCGATTTCCTTGATCTTGTCGGCGTCCTCGGTCTCAATGCCGCCCTCTTTTATGCGATGGTAGACTGTTTTTGGGTCAAGCCCATGGTCCTTGATTATCTGGCCGATGCTCTTTCTGCCAACTCCGGTGCCGGCAAAAGCCTCTTCTATCATCCGAGGCGTCCAGACCGCCCCTGGCTTCATCGTCTCAGGTTTTGGCTCAAGTTTCTTGATTACTTCATAGACCCCCATGCCCGAATTAACCTTACTGTCACCGATATCGCCAACGGTCTCATCGGGATTGTTCACTTTAAAGCCGGCATCCCTGAGTGCTGCCATCGCCGGCTCCAAAGGGATACCCTGCTTTTTGCATAAGGTCTTGAGGCTAACAAGTTCAGCGTGACCGAATGGCGGTTCCAATTCAGGATAGAATTATCGCCGTGAGCAAAAGCAAGGTGAAACTTGCCAGTGAACACAATGAGGTAAAGGCCCGACCGCGCCAATTTGCGTTTCCCATTTATATTACTATCCTTTCAAATCGGCTGTGAATGAACTGGGCAACAATGTCATTGGTCAGTCAATAGTTAAGTAATCTCTTTATTATCTTTACTGAATCCGAAGATTTTTTTGCAAATGCCTGCGCCATTCCAATGGTGATTTTTTCGAGTGAATGAAGTGGGACTACCTTATTTACGGCACCAAGCTTCAGGGCATCATGGGCGGTAATCTCTTTTTCAGAAACCAGCAATTCAAATGCCTTGCAATGTCCGAGTCTCTTCTTCAGAAAATATGCCCCTCCTCCTTTTGGGGCCAGACCGAAATCAAGATACACATTTTGAATGGTGGTATTGTCGGCAATGATCCTGTAATCACATGACTAACTGATATTTAAAAAAGGTTAACATGCGGCAGCGATAATGATAAAAGGCTTTAATTTCCGCTGCATTTCTTCTAATCCTTTCTTTGATTCTTACTTCTGTTATGAGGATTCCTTCAATTTCGATTTTGGCGTATTTAGGCGCATCGATTTGTTCTACAGGGATGAGAAGCCATTGTCTCGTATCAATGGCGTCTGATCCCTTTTTCGATGTGCTGATTAAGTTCATTTTTATTCTCCAAGCTATGCGAAACCTCAGTTTTTTAGAGTAGTTATGAGGTATAACGATATAGTGGTTGTCAAAAAAACATCCCGTTATACAAACGTTTTTTGTTACAACCACTTATGCCGCCATTCCCTATTTCGGAACATAAATATAGAAAGCGGTATAATATCCAAAAAATCAGAGATGAGCGCTATAATTGCCATCAAAAGCAATAGTACCGACCACCGGAAAATTTGGAAAATGAAATAATAAGACTCAAATTCTAGTTTTCTCAGTCAATCATTGGCACCCATTTACCGGTCTTTTTCTTATAGTTTCGATATTCTGCATCGAATCGATCTTCCAACAGTTTTTCTTCATAGCCCGCAATGCAATTGTAAAATAAGAAGATCACCACCACCAGCACGAGAGAGAATAGCGAAGCAGTCGATACCGATATCCCAAGGTAGAACATGATGCTCCCTAAATACAGCGGATGTCTCACATAGCGGAAGGCGCCGGTCGATACAACGCCGGAAGGGCGCTGTTCATGACTGACGACAACATGACCAGAACGGATAAGATAAATCGCAATCACCAGTATGAACCCGGAGATGACCAGGCGAATATACAGTGAGACATAGTCGGACAGAAAAGTCGATATTTGTAAGAAAAACGAATCCACAACCCAAATAAGAAGAAATACAATAAGCAAGATCAACTGACCGCTATCTCCGAAAGGATGTTCACCATTTTTTTCTTTCATTTTGACTCCATATTACGCCGACAGTTTCTCAATGTTCACCGCGCTCACTTTAAATTCCGGAATTTTGGCCAGAGGATCAACCGCCTCGGCGCTCGTCAGCACATTGGGCGGGTTTTCACCAAAGTGAATCGGCAGAAATAGGGTGCCGGGTTCCACCGCCCGGCTGATGTTTGCCGGTGCCTCCATCTGGCCCCTGCGCGAGGAAAGAACCAGCACATCGCCCTCTTTGACCGCCAATTCCTCGGCGTCCTCCGGATTGATAGTGACATAGCCGGTCTTCTGCTCGACATCCAGATGCAGCGAAATTCGGGTCATGGTGCCCGTGTGAAAATGGGCAAACATTCTGCCGGTCGTCAGAAAATAGGGGTATTTGTTGTCGGGCATTTCCGCCGGGTCCCGGTAGTCAATGGCATGAAATTTTCCCTTGCCCCGGGCAAATTGGCCCTTGTGTAAATAAGGCGTCCCCGGATGATCAGAATCCGGGCAGGGCCACTGCAATCCATCCAGTCCCAGACGCTCGTACGTCATGCCGGCATAGCTTTTGGGTGTCAGGGAAACCATCTCATCGAATATTTCTTCGGGGCTCTGGTAATTCTTCTCATATCCCATGGCGGTTGACAGCCGGCAAATGATTTCCCAGTCGGCCAGGGTGTTTCCAATAGGTTCAATGGCCTTGTTAATCCGCATACATCGACGTTCCGTATTGGTCACCGTACCTTCTTTTTCAGCGACGGATGCCGCCGAAAAAACCACGTCGGCTACCTGGGCGGTTTCCGATAAAAACAGCTCCTGAACCAGCAAAAAGTCAAGCTTCTTGAGGGCATGACTCAGGTGATTCCAGTCCGGATCGCTCAGTTTGGGATTTTCCCCGATCACATACAAGCCTTTCAGTTTTCCATCCAGCATGGCCGGGATCATGTCCGTTATAGTTAAGCCGGGTCGCTCTGAAAGGGGTTTGCCCCATGCTTTGGAGAATTTTTCACGGACTTTAGGATCGGCTACCGGTTGATAACCGGTCATGACGTTGGGCAGGCCTCCCATATCACAGGCCCCTTGCACATTATTCTGACCCCGCAAAGGATTCACGCCGCCGCCGCGAACCCCCACATTGCCACACAGCATCGCCAGATTGCAGCAGGATTTGACGTTGTCCACCCCGGTGGTGTGCTGGGTGATGCCCATGGCGTAGAGCAAGCTGCCCGGCGGATGGGTGGCATAAAGCTCAGCCATACGTTCCATTGCTTTGCGGTCAACCCCGGTAATGTCCCGGACCTTTTCGGGGGTATATGTGTTGACGACTTTTTCAAGGGCTTCGAAGTCTTCAGTTCGCTGCGCAATGTAGTCCATAGTATGCCAACCGTTTTTAATTATGATGTGCATCATGCCGTTTAACAGAGCCACATCGCTGCCCAGGCGTTGATTGACCGCGACATCAGCAAAGCGCGAAAGCTGAATGTTTCGCGGATCCGCCACGATGAGCTTGGCGCCCCTTTCCTTGGCTCTGAAGATACGCCGGGCGATCAGCGGGTGGCAAGCCGTGGTATTGGACCCGATGACAAATATGCAGCCGGCATCTTCGATTTCCGCGATGGAATTTGTCATGGCACCACTGCCGAAAGCGGCGGCCAGACCGGCCACCGTGGAGGAATGTCAGAGACGGGCGCAGTGATCGACGTTGTTGGTGCCGATGACGGCTCGGGCAAATTTTTGGGCCAGGTAATTTTCTTCATTGGTGATTTTGGCCGACACCAGTACACCGACGGCGTCCGGGCCGTATTTTGCAATGATTTCGCGGAACCGATCAGCTGCAAGTTGAATGGCTTCGTCCCAGTCGGCTTTGATGAATCTGCCAAATGCTTTGATGAGCGGTTGTTTCAGACGCAGGAAGCTGTTGACATGTTCGTGAAGGTTCCAGCCTTTGATGCACAGCTTACCCTCATTGACCGGATGGGTTTTCATCGGCAGGGTGCTGGTGATTTTGCCGTCAATAACTTCAAAAAGAACTCCGCAGCCGGTTCCGCAGTATGAACAGATCGAGGGGATAAACTTGCAATCCATTTTACTTCTCCGTTAATTTCATATTCCGGGCTAGCCGGGTCAAAGTGAGAATTACTTATCACGAAAAAACGAAAAGTCCTCGCAACGACAGTAACTAACTATAGGGTAGGCGAAAGCAGGAGAAAGAAATAAATGATTAGATTTCGTGCTTTCGTGATTAAGCTTTTAACGTTTTGCCATAAAAAACTTCGCTTCCTTTTTAGTAAACTCGCGTTTCAGTTTAACTCCTGAAAGACAGGATCTGGGTTTGCGGTTTCCGCCAGATTAACCTGCAGCGGTTTCGGCTCCAGGGTTACCTTATCACCCAAAATGCTGAAAGGCGGTTGATCGGCATTGGTACCGGTTTCATAGTCAAAAACATTGACGACAATTTCATTGACCTTACGGTACAGCAGCCGCAGCGGGATATCCACTGGGCAGGCATCCTCACACAGACCGCAATCGATGCAACGCCCGGCCATGTGCACCGCCCTGACCAGATGAAAAATCGGCACCTCCGGCGGCAGGGCACCGGTCTCGATAAGCTCCGAGTGTTCAAGGCTGCACTCCCGGCAAAAACAGACCGGGCAGATATTCCGGCAGCCGTAGCATTTGATGCATTTTTGAAATTCATACATCCATCTGGAAAGTCGCTCGGGTTGATCATATCCCTCAAGGTTTTGGGGATGATGGGTATTGTTCACTCCCACCTGTTGTTTAAAAATTCCCGGGGTTTCCGGTTCTAGATAGGAGCAGTCCCCGTGTTCTTTGAGATTGGAGGGACAGCAGTTCACGTTTACCGTCCTTACCTGCTCCGGATTGAGTTGATTCCAGATATATAAAACGCTTAATGCCCGCTGGTTGCAGTCACGGGCTAACATACCTATTTTGATATCAGGCTTTGAGGCGCTAATGTGGGTTGCGATTTTTTCCAAGGAATAGCGGGCAATACCAACAATCAACTCATCCACTTCCTTAATTTTTTCTTTGACAAAACAGTGCGGCAAGGGATGTCCCATCACCATTTTATAACCTAGAAAAAGGTCGACAATGCCTTCTTCAAGCCATTGTTTCACCTTAGCAATCATATCCGTTTCCCCAATCTATCCAATCTAAGCATTTTCTTTTCCTCTCGCAGAGACCGCAGAGACTACTGAGTTTTTTGATTTTTCTCCTGGTGTTCTGTGGACTCTGTAAGATACCGAATCGTCAAGGTTATAAACACTCTCTGTCTTTTTAGCGGGCAGCTTGTTTCTTCCAAAATCGGCGGTGACTTCCCATCCTGCCGCCTTTGCGAATTCGCTGTACCCTGACAACGGATTCGGCCCCAGCATCCTTATTTTTTCTGTAAAATCGGTGATCACCTGCACGAATTTTTGAGCTTCAGCCGAAGATATCCATTCCAGATGCAGGCGTCCCTCAAAGCCCATAAAGGCCAGCAGTTCCTGCAGAAACGTAATTCGCTTAATCGTCATGTGATTACCATACAGGTAATGGCAGTCGCCGACATGTCACCCGCCCACCAGAACACCGTCGGCACCATTCTGCAGCGCTCTTAAAATATGATGCGGTGATACGGTGGCCGAGCACATGACTCGAATCGCGCGCACATTGGGAGGATACTGCAGACGGCTGACACCGGCCAGATCCGCTGCACCGTAGGCGCACCAATTACAGATAAACGCAATGATTTTAGGTTCAAACAGTTCGTCGTTCACAGTTGCTCCTTTATCAATGGGGTGTTCGGGTTAGTGAAAATTTCCTGCCACAAAACACTGCAGAAAAAATTTCGATCGGCTGCTACTTTCCGGCCTACATATTCACCACACTTTTTATCTGCGCATACATCTGCTTGTTGCTAAATCCCATTAGAATCGGCGCTTCTGAGGGACAGGCGGCCGCGCAAGCACCGCACCCCTTGCACAGAGCCGGATTCACCTCGGCGGTCTTTTTTTCATGATTGAAGGTTATGGCTGCAAACGGGCAAACGTTGATACAGCCCAAACATCCCGAGCAGAGTTCCGGCTCTATGTGCGCAACGATTCCTCCGACCATGATGCTCTCTCGAGCCAGCACCGTCATCGCCCGCGAGGCCGCGGCCTGAGCCTGGGCAATGCTTTCCTCGATCGGCTTAGGATAATGGGCCATACCGCAAAGGAAAATTCCCTCGTTGGCAAACTCCACCGGTCTGAGCTTCTGGTGAGCCTCCAGCAGCCATCCGTCGTTGTCCATGGAAACCTTGAAATTTTGGGCCAACGTGTGATCATGGTAAGATTCGATGGCGGATGCCAGGCACAGAATATCGGCACTAACGGACAACCGGCTCCCAATAATCGAATCCTCAAAGGTTACCACGACCTGTTCGCCCGCAGCGCTTACTGCCGGCGGATTATCAGGATCGTATCGGAAAAACAAAAACCCACGCTCGCGTGCCCTCTTGTATAGCTCTTCTCGTTGGCCGTAGGTTCTAATATCGCGGTAGAGGATATAGACGTTGATGTCAGGATCGCGTTCTTTTAATTCCAGAGCGGTTTTGAGGGAATGGGTGCAGCATACCCTTGAGCAGTATGGACGCTGCTCGTTTCTAGACCCGACACACTGAATGAACACCACAACTTCAGATTGCTTAAGACGTGGATCGCTATCTCGCAGCATGGCATCAAGCTCCAGGTGGGTAACTACAGCCTTGTGTTGGCCGTAAAGGTATTCTTTGGGCTGGGATTCCCGGGCACCGCTGGCGAGAAGCGCCACACCGTGCTCAACCGTATGAGATGTCTGTCCGTTTGTCAGAGCGGATGTAAAATTGCCCACAAAGCCGTCCACCTTATTGACGGTGGTTTCCTGATAAACGGTGATGCGTTTATCGGATTGGACAGCCGTGATCAGATTCTCAAGATAACGTTTGATGTTTTCACCCCTGTAGGTTTTATTGAGATGGCGGGCGTTGCCACCAAGTTGGTTCGACTTTTCCACTAAGTGCACCGGGTATCCTTGGCGCGCTATGGAAAGGGCCGCGGTCATCCCGGCCACACCCCCCCCCACGATCAGGGCCGATTGAGTCACCGGCAGGCCCTTTTCCTGCAACGGTCTTGAAAACGTGACCTTGGCCACTGCCATACGAACCAGATCTTTGGCTTTTTGCGTGGCCACATCCGGATTGTCTGAATGAACCCAAGAATCCTGATTACGAATATTGGCCATTTCCACCAGGTATTTATTCAACCCTGCATTGACCAAAGTCTCCTGAAACAAGGCTTCATGGGTTCGCGGCGTACAGGCGGCAATGACGACCCGATTCAACCCCTTCTCCCGAATGACCTGGGATATTTTAACCTGGGTGTCCTGGGAGCACGTGAAGAGGTTCTCTTCAACATAAACCACGCCCGGTAGCGTTTTGGCATATTCGACCACTTCCGGTACTCGGACAATACCTCCGATATTAATACCGCAATTGCAGACAAATACACCGATTCTGGGAGGCGCCCGGCTGACATCCCATTCAGGGGGGATTGCGACTGCTCGGGTGCAGGTGTTGCGCACGGGAGCGAGTTTTTCCGTTGCCGCACAGGCGGCAGCGCTGGCCTCCATCACCGACTGGGGGATGTCCTTGGGCCCGGTGAAAGCCCCACAAGCATATATTCCGGGGATCGAAGTGGCTACCGGGTGAAAGCTGTCACAAAAGGTGAAATGATACCTATCAAGTTTGATGCCCAGACGGATTGCCAAATCTGCCGTGCTCCGGCTAATCTCAAGACCTGTGGAAAGCACCACCATGTCGAAAATTTCCTCGTTGACGTTGCCCTTTTCATCCACATAGCGCAGCATCAGATCATCGGAAGCCGGTACCGAAGCAATCGTGTGAATGCGGGACGGAACAAAGCGGACGCCTTGGGCGCGGGCATTTTCATAGTACCGATCAAAATCCTTGCCCGGGGTGCGCATGTCCATATAGAATATGGTGCACTCCAACGGAGTGGGGCTATGGTCCTTGGCCATGACCGCTTGCTTGACGGCATACATACAGCAGACCGAAGAACAATACTCATTGTCGCAACGGTTCAGGTCCCGGGATCCCACACATTGCAGCCAGGCGATTTTTTGGGGATGGGTTCCCGGTTGATTTTTCAAGCGTTTACTCGACGGTCGCACCAAATGACCAGAGTAGGGGCCGGTGGCGGACAGTACGCGTTCAAATTCCAACGCCGTGACCACATCGGCTAGGTTGGCCCAGGCGTAGTTGTCAAAACGCGAAGGATCAAAGGCCTTGTATCCTGGAGCCAAAATGATGGATCCCACTTGTAAGGTCAACGTCCTTTCCGCGTCATGGAAATTGATGGCACCCGACGGACAGAATTTTTCACAGGCGCCGCATTTGCCTTTTTCTAAGTAAATGCAGTTTTTCCCATCAATGGTGTATTTCAGAGGAACGGCCTGGGAATAGGGGACATAAATCGCCTTGCGTTGCGCTAATCCTTCATTATACTCGTCGGCAACTTTTTTAGGACATTTTTCAGCGCACAACCCACAGGCGATACATTTGTCCACATCCACATAGCGCGGATGTTGAACAACACTTACCGTAAAATTCCCTTGGCTACCGTTAACTTCTTTAATTTCCGACAGGGTAAGCAGTTCGATATTCACATGCCGGCCGACCTCGACCAGTTTGGGTGAGATTATTCACATGGAACAATCGTTGGTGGGAAAGGTCTTGTCTAGCTGGGCCATCGTTCCGCCAATAGCCGGTGATTTTTCAACCAGATAGACAAAAAATCCCGAATTGGCCATATCCAAAGCAGCCTGCATTCCGGCGATGCCGCCACCGACGACCATGATGGCCCCATTCAAAGTTGCGTTCGGTTTACTATTTTTCATTTCACCTCCTTCCAGCGCTATTCACAGATACATGTCCGACCGCAGCGACCAGTTCGTCCTCGCTAAACGGTTTCGCCAGATAGTCGTTCGCCCCGTGTTTCATGGCCTCGACGGCAATTGATATGTTAGAATAGCCTGTCATAAGAATTACACCCAAGCCAGGCTTTTCTTTTCTGACGCTTTTTAAAATTTCCATACCGTCAATATCCGGGAGTTTGAGGTCCAGCAGGACAATGTCGAAATCGCCTTGCTCAATGGCGATCAATCCTGCAGTGCCCGTCAGCCGGTGTTCAACCTTGCAGCCCTGTTCCGATAATATCAGCTGACAGGCATTACAGATAACCTGCTCATCGTCGATAACTAAAACGCGCCAAGGTTTCATGGTACGCCTTACCAGGCTTCCCGTTCCAGCCGTTTGTAAATAAACATGAGTTGCTTTTGAGTGAGCTCACCCACATTCTCGTTAATCCATTTTAAATCTCCGGAAGCGATAGCAGCCTTGGCTTCATTCGAGAGGTGATAGTCATCTAAAGCCATGGATCCATTCTCCATCAAATCACGCCAGAAATCCGCATCGTCTGAGGTACGGTTTAAGGCTTGGATGACCTCCCGTTTTTGAATAAGTTTTTCTTCCTGCGTTTCAGCTTTTTTCAGGGCCGCCTTTGGTGTTTTTTGCAAGGACTCTTTGAGCGCTTCATCCACTGCCGCCTTAATTTGATCTTCAGTAAATGGTTTCGGTATAAAATCGTGCACGCCGATTTTCATGGCATCCACAGCCAAAGAAGGGGTTCCGTAACCGGTAATGACGATGACCTCGGTCTCCGGCTTGTTTTCTTTGACCTGCCTAACGATTTCCATGCCGTCGATATCGGGCAGTCTCAAATCCGCCACCAGCAGATCGAAACGTTTTTCTCTGAAAGCCTTCAGGGCCAATTCACCTGTGTCTGCCAAATCCACCGCATAGCCATCCTCGGTCAAGACCATCTCGAGCCCTTTGGCCACGCTGAGATCATCCTCCATTACAAGAATGGTGGGCGATGCCGTATAGTTTGCATTCGCATGCGTGTGTGATATTGTCATGGTTGAACCTCCTTTTGTTTACCATTGATATAAGAATTTGAGTTGCGTTTTCCCGTTCTACCAATGGCATGAGCAAGGGGTATGCCAGAAAATTCAGATGTCATCAGTTTTCACATAAGAAATATTATATATTAATTTCAGCAACTTGAACATAAGCGTCAAGGTTGATCACGCGAAGTCATTCAAATGATCGTATAATTTTTAATATGGCAGCGATATCTTAAAAATATTTTTCCTAATTTTTTTACCGTGTTGAACGCGTATGAAATTTTATATGCGTGTATAGGCGCTCATACGCGAGGCAACGTATTCCCTTAATTCAGTTCACCGCCGGAAGCTTGAGATTTCTTAACAGTGTCGGCGGAAAGATGGCGTCTTTTCATCAGGGCTGAAAAATTAGACCGTTGCATACCCACCCGCTTGGCAGCACGGGCGATATTTCCGTTTTCAGCGGCCAAGGCTTTGTATAGAAACGCCTTTTCAATTTGGCCAAATTGGTCATTCAACCAATGCTTTTTAATGGATTTAAGTTCTGCGAGCGTATCAGGAATCGCATCCGGTTTTCGGCTTTGCCGGATACCCGAATAAACGGACAGGTAGGGTGAGTCCAACACGCTCTGATCGGCCATGATGACCAGACGCTCAACTACATTTTTGAGTTGCCGCACATTCCCCGGCCAATCGTAATTTAAAAGCATTTTAAGCGCTTCATCCGAAAATCCGTCGACCCGTTTTCCGGTCTTGCGGCGGTATACCTTCAAAAAGTGATAGAGGAGTTTGGGGATATCCTCTTTTCTTTCCCTGAGAGAAGGGAGAAAGACGGGTACGACATTCAAACGGTAGAAGAAGTCCTCGCGGAATTTGCCTTCAGCAACCATAGATTTCAGATCCTGATTGGTTGCGGCTATAATACGGACATCAGATGTCTTCAGCCGGCTGGCTCCCACCGGCTTGTATTCTCGACTTTCCATCACCCGCAGAAACTTGGCCTGGATAGCCACACTCATGTTGGCCACCTCATCTAAAAAAAGGGTTCCACCTTTGGCCATTTCGAAAATTCCGGCTTTGTCATGATCGGCTCCTGTAAAGGCACCCTTGATGTGCCCGAACAACTCACTTTCCAGCAGAGATGATGAAAATGTGCTGCAGTCGATGGCTATGAACTGTCTAGAAGCTCGGTTACTGTGGGCATGAATCGCTCTGGCAAAAAGCTCTTTCCCGGTGCCACTCTCTCCATAGAGCAGTACCGTGCTGTCCGTTGGCGCCGCTTTTTTAATTTCATCGAATATTTTTACAATCTTCGCAGTTTCACCAATGATGTTGTCAAAACCGAAACGCGCACTCAGTTGATGACGCAAAGCCAGGTTTTCTTCTTTAAGATGCTTATTCTCCAGAGCTTTTTGCACAGAGATCGTCAGCGCATCATCCGTGAAAGGTTTGGCAAGGTAGTCAAATGCCCCAAGTTTCATCGCCTCCACAGCGTTTTTGACGGATGAGTAACCGGTCATAACAATCACATAAACACGAGGGGTCTCCCTTTTGATGAATCGCAAAATATCCATCCCGTCCATATCGGGAAGTTTCATGTCCAGCAATACCACATCGTAGTTGCTGTTTGAAAGCGCCTCGATCCCATCTTTTCCGGTGTTGCAGCTATCTGCTGAGTAGCCTTTCTCGGAAAGTGCGATGCGGCATCCTTCACAAATCACCGGTTCATCATCGACGATAAGGATTGTAATTTTTTGCATGCGATCGACTCACCATAAAAAAAGAAACCTAGCGGTTGTCATAAATAGCTATAACCTTTTATGATTATATAAAAATATCTTCGCCTGTTATTGATCTGGACCCAACGGAACATATTTATGAAAACTGGTATCGCTTTTCACCTTTGACTGCTAAGCTTTGGTGACAATAGGAAATTCAAGAACAAAGCGGGTTCCGCTTCCGGGATTACTAGTAACGTTGATCTCTCCGTGGTGATTTTTTATAATTCCATAACTCACCGCCAGGCCTAAACCAGTACCTTTTGCTTTGGTAGAAAAAAAAGGTTCAAAAATTTTAGACATATGCTCCGATGAAATGCCGCAGCCGCTATCAGCGATTTCCACGATTGCTCTGCTTTGAGTCGGATCCATGCGACTTATGACGGTAATGAGACCTCTCTCCTCAATGGCCTGGGCGGCATTGAGTAAAAGGTTAACAAAAACCTGCTGAATTTGATTTTCATCTAGTAAGGTCTCTTTGATATCGGGTGATAGGCTCTTTTCTACCTGGATATGATGGAGGCGAAACTCATTTTCTAAGATTTGGAGAGACTTTTCTACAATGTCGTTTATGTTGGCTGACTCTTTTTGGGGTTCTCTGTCACGGGAAAATTCTAAAAGCTCTTGAATGATGCTTTTGCACCGTACGGTTTCACGAATAATAACATCCAAACCCTCTTTCAAGGGGCCATCTTGAGGTACTTTTTTGCCCAAATTTGAACTGTATAGCAAAATGCCTGCCAGGGGATTGTTGATTTCGTGCGCAATCCCGGCGGCCATTCGCCCCAGCGCCGACATTTTCTCGGTTTGTAGGGCCAGGTGGTCGTAACGGGCTTTTTGGTTTTCGATCAGTCGCGCTTTGTTGATAGCACAGGCACATTGTTCACCGATGGAGATAATAAAACTCAGGTCGTCATCTGAAAATTTGCGTTTTTCCGCCAGATAGATTCGAATGATCCCAACCATCTGCACACCAGCGGTCAGCGGCACATCCAGCATCATGCGTATACCTTCATCCCATGCGGCCTGAGGATACTCAACCCGGGGAGCTTTCCAAATGTTTTCTATAATGAGTACCCGGTTTTGACTAATCTCCTCGGTAAGGATCTTTTCACTGGTAACCGGGCCCTTGGAAAGATATCTCTCCCCCAGGCCATAGGCAGCAGCTACTTCAAACTGGGAGGTGTCTAAATTGTGAATTCTGAGAAGTGCGCCTTTAGCGTTGAGGATATCGGTTGCTTTCCAGACGATCAGATCCAAAACTTCTTTTAGACTTGTGCTGGTATGCACAAGTGTGCTGATATCCCGAAATACCCGATAAAAGGCTTCAATATCGATTGAAGCATCAGCTCCAGTATTTACAGACGCTGTGTTCATTTTACCGTTACCACCGGGCAAGGAGCATTTAAGATGACATGCTGGGCGTTGGAACCAAACATGAGCTTTCCTACTTTTGATCTACGGTTTTTGCTAAAACAACAAGTAATTCATAATTTTATTTACAATGGACCGGCTCTCGCTTTACATCCGGTTTAAATCCCGTGGAAAGTGATATCAATATCTCCTTTGGGCATTGGAATGATAAACACAGGTTTTCGCGTGCGGCGCAGAACTCTTTTGGCTGTGCTGCCCAGAAACGTTTGAGATATAATTCCTTTTCCATGTGTCCCCATAATAATTGCGTCACAGCTTAGCTCGTCCGCTTTTTGCAGAATTTCATCAGCCGGGAACCCTTCACATATTTCAATAGCTTCTACCCTTTTGGCACCTTTAGGTCCGTCTTTAAGCTCTTTTTCACAAAATATTTCCAGTCGCTTTCTGTTACGTTCCATAGCAAAATGAACTTTGTCACTGAAAAGCTCCTTATAGTCCTCTTCGCTCAAGTATGTCCTTATGAGCGTTTCCGTGGTCGGTGATATTTTTTCCAGTACATGCAAAATAGTCATGCCGGCATCGTGATGCTTGGCCGAGTTTATGGCATACCGAAATACAAAAGCGGAATTATCTGATAGATCAGTCGCATAAAGAATCCTTTTGATTTGTGGAAGCATAATTTTTTTGCCCTATTTTTTTTCCTCAAGTATTACTAGGTGATCGTCGACAAAATCAATTTTTCTGACGACACCTTTAACCAATCTTTGATCGCCCAAGAGCCCGACCGCCAGGTAACCGTCTTTATTTGATTCCATCTGCGCAACATCTTCCATCACTTTAACCAGCCGCCCTTGCGATTGAATATAAACTGTACTGAGGCACATACTCACTCCATGGTTGTTAGATTAGCCTTTAACAAAAAATCCAAGATCTCTTTCGCTTCACGACTTGCACGTCCCTGGTTTAGCGTATCTCCCTTTAGACCGGAAAGGAACAAGGAAGCGTCATAAGAAATTGTACCAATTGTTTGCATCTCCCTTTTTTTCAGCTCCTTCTTAATTTCAGAAATCAAACTTTCCGAGCTTATTTTGTTCAGAACAGCCCAAAGATCCTTATTCAACCCAGAGGTAAGTTCTTTTATTTTTCCCGCTAGCGCTATCGATTCGAATGAGGGCTCTACGACAACAAGCACTGCATCTATGTAAGTATCAATACCCCGGCCGAAATGTTCAATGCCGGCCTCCAAATCGACGACTGCAATTTCGTTTTTTTGCATCCGAAGCTTCTTCAGAAACTCGCGACTTAGAACTCCCATGGGGCAGGCACAGCCCTCCAATGCCTGATGAATTTTTCCGATACTCACCAACCGAAGACCATTTTTTTCAACAATATACGGAGGAGGGATTTGTTCCAGAGTGAGTTCCGATTCAGATAAAAGCGAAGGCTGGTTCATTTTTTCTTTGATCCCCTCTCTGCCACCCACAAGTGCCATGAGAGGAGTCGGAGGCTCGGGAAATCCAAGCATTCGATATAGACCGGCGTTGGATTCGTCGGAATCGACAACTAGAGTTTTCAGTGCATGCTCTTGAGCTGCAATCGCCAGTACACTGGTCAATGTGCTTTTACCGCTGCCCCCCTTGCCACAGATAGATATTTTTATTCCCATTTTGCTTCACCTCTCTATT
>JASFJP010000006.1:0-23583 GCA_050121225.1 Desulfobacterales bacterium | reverse complement strand
TGTAGGGCGTCTTTATCCGGTCAATTCTTCCTCGGATTGTGCTTGAGGTTTTGTCTACATAGGTTTTTGGGAATTGGAGGATTTGGGAAAGAGCTTTATATGGAGACGGCTTTATGTCTGTGGTGCGACCCCCAGCAGCGCCGAACAAAAAAACAAATAGAAACAGGATGCCCAAATTTAAAACCATCGCCACAAGGTGCAATCTTCGTTGAATCGGCGCAGAATTAACCGATCGGATACTTTTTGCAGAGACTGCCGACAATACCAGGGGGATCAGGGATGCGATGATGATCAGTTTTCCTTCGCCCAGCAAGGGGAGCAATGGAACCGGAAAAACCACGCCGCAAGCAGACCCTGCCATGGATACGAAATATATGAAACCGGCTTTTTCAGGTTCGGTTGTATAGCCGATGGAGATAATAAGTCCTGAAAAAAAGAACGGCAGAGTCAAAAGTAAATAGGCGCAGAGCAAATAAAGACTCTGTGTAGGTTCAACCGGCAGCCTAAAATAATCTAGCGGCATCTTGGTTAATGCTACAAACGATAACATCGCAAAGCATGCATACAGAGAAACAAGGATGGATAGCGCGGCATTGGATCTCAAATGGTCTTGCCAGCCTTTTTGGCGCAAATCAATAAGGCTTAAAAACGTACCGCTGGCACCAAAGCCAAAAAGGGCAATACTGATGACCATAAACGATAAATGATTCCATTGTCCGATTGAAAAAACCCGGGTCAGGAGGACTTCATAGGCAAGTGTAGAAAAAGACACGAAGAAGATGGCAAGTAGAAGCATGCGTCGTCATTTGGGTCTATGATCATTCCAAGGTTTATGGTGATTAGGCTGCCTCAAAAAACTGAGGTTTGTTTGGAAGTACAAATTTACTCCCGATCAAATGCGTAACCGATTAGCGGTTCAATGCATGCCCTGTCATGGGTACAAAGAGAACCCCGGTGATCTGTTTAGTGGTGTAATCACCTTTCTGTTTGGTTACCAGCGTAAGGTTTTGGTATAAAAACGGATTTCCAAGTGGCAAAATGAGTCTGCCGCCGTCTTTAAGCTGTTTTAGCAGCGGCGGTGGAATATGGTTGACCGCTGCCGTGATCATAATGGCATCAAACGGAGCAGCGTCTTCCCAGCCGAAATAACCGTCTCCGTGTCGGGTATGAATATTGGTATATCCGAGAGAAGTTAAAACCTGTGAGGCCTTTTTATGCAGCTTTTCTTTGATTTCCATGGTGTACACTTGGTTGACAATTTTAGCCAATATAGCTGCCTGGTAGCCGGAGCCGGTTCCGATTTCCAACACCCGATGGTTTTGATTCAGATTGAGGCTCGCGGTCATAAGGGCAACCACATAGGGTTGTGAGATGGTCTGGCCTTCACCGATGGGAAGCGCAGTGTCCGCGTATGCTCTTGAGACAATATCTTTGGGAACAAAGCTGTGCCGAGGAACCGACAGCATCGCCGCTAAAACCGCCGGATTTTGGATCCCATGTCCTTCAATATAATGTTTAACTAAGTGTTCGCGTGACGTTTTAAATTCATGTGAATCGGTTAAAATTTCGGAAAATGCCGAAGGAGGAACTAGAACCAGCCCCATAAGGACCAGGAGAATCTTGCACATGATGACGCTCCTTTTTGCCTTGATCAAGATGATTTGGATTGGAGATGATAAACGTCCTTATATCACAAAACATATCAACTGTCAGGCAGAAGTCTCTATCGTATATCAATATGTCTCTTTAGGCTTAATTTTAGAAAGATTTTTACTTTTTATCTATTTTACTATATAGTGATAAACAATATCGTAATTTATTTTAGGCATAGAAAATCTTCAACTTCGGTAAAAAAAAAGGAGGCCGTGGATGGCGTTATTTCAAAAAAAGCAACCGGAACAGAAGCCAGGACAAAAACCGGTGTCTAGACCCGAACCGAAACCGGAGCCAAAAACAGAAGTTAAAAAAGCTGCCCCGGCACCGGCTCCAAGCCCTCAGAGGGATACAACTTTTTTTACAAAAAAATTGAAAATAACGGGGAACCTCTCTGGTGAGGGCAACTTAATTATTCAGGGAGTTTTTGATGGTGAATTTGATTTGCGTGGCCAATTGAAAATTGCCCAAGGTGCCCGTGTTAAAGGAAATGTCAAAGCCCACGATATTTCCGTTAACGGCAATGTGGAAGGGAATCTAACGGCAAGTGAGAAAGTTCATCTTGATAGCACAGCTAAAATCAATGGTCGGATTACCACCCCTAAAATTTCGGTTTCAGAAGGTGCCGTGTTTGATGGCGAAATCAAAATGAGCCGCGCAACGACCCCATCATCCTCAGCTTCGTCAACTGTCGCTAAAAAATGATTTTTGATTATAGAATAAGGAGATGGCTCAATGGAAAGAGTGACATCAGGTGATTCAACATCGTTGTTGAGTAAAAATGTAAAAATCGAAGGTGATATTCAAGGAGAAGAAAATCTCCAGGTCGAAGGACAACTCAAGGGCAGTATTAAAGTAACCGGAAATGTGCTCATCGGGAATACCGGTATCGTCGAAGCCGACATCGAAGCCCAAAGCATTGTTATCCAGGGCAACGTTACCGGCAATGTGATTGTACGTCAGCAGCTTGAAATTCAACCTACCGGCAGACTAATCGGCGATTGCACGGCGCGTTCGATTGACATCAAAGAAGGTGCCATATTAGAAGGGCGTTTAAATATGATCAGACCATCCGGAGACTCAGGTGCCGCCCAGGCATCGTCAACCACACCCGAGAAATCGCCGGAGAAGGATTCATAATTAGCGATTAACAGATTCGTAAGGGATCCAACTCCAAAAAAGAGATGGTCACCCTGAGGCACCTTCCTTCTCTGCCAAAAAGACCATCTCTGTCATAACCAGCTTTAATCATTTGTCTCTTAAACCACTCCGATCGAATTTAGCAAAACTGCCAGCGATTAACCAGCTAGGCGCGGTCGAAAATCGGCACGATTGAAGCGTCATCGAAGGAGTTTGTTTGTCGGATCCCCCTCATTTATCATCATCGTTAACACGTCGCGCTCTGGATTCCCGGGTAAAATACCTTCTAATTCGGCCTGCAACACAATAATTCCATCCTGGTTTTGATATTCGGCCTGTGCTTTTGCCCGGTTTCTCTCGTCAATCTCGGTGATGGTCAAGGTGCAGGTAATCGTATCTCCAAAATAAACCGGGCGCTTGAAGCGAAAATTCATTACCGACGCCAGCCAGCCCATTTGTCCCGCGATTTCTGTCATGATGCTGGCTACCAGAAGTCCGTGGCAGATGCGGTCACTAAATCTTTTTGCGGTCGAAAACCGTTTGTCAAAGTGGACCGGATTGTAGTCTCGTGTAATCTCGCTAAACGACAGCATATCTGTTTCGCTGAAGGCGCGTACTAAGGTGAAATTGTCTCCTACTTTTAAACCTTGAACTGTTTTTTTGCGGATATTTGACATGCTATTTTCCTAAAGTCCGATTTATCTGGAAAACAAAAAAGGCAATAATTTTGCAATTTTTTTATACGGTTATCCCGAAAGTTCAAGTACGTTGCACCGGCTTTGGAGATAACCAGATTCCTTTTTTAGAACATGCGTTTTGATCTGAGAATCCTTAGCAGAAATAATCATTTGAATTCAAGAGGGTTGTGTAATAGAAATTAGAGGCATCGATTGTTATGGTTAATTCGCCGTTCTTGATATTGTGGTCTGTTAATTACTCCGCCCTAAAAAAAACAGCACACCAAGGTTGTAAATTGTTTTTTTTGATGCTGAAGAATGTTGGTTGATCGAGGGTCCGGCGGATTAATTAATTTATGCTGCGCATATTTTTATGTTTTTCTGTTTTATCCATTTCAACTGCTTATTTAAAAAATGGTGAAATTTATCCAACTGGAATCACTCACTTTTTTTAATTTTTCGAAGAACAATTCATCAAGCTGGATAACCATGTATCCGATCATTAACATGCTAATGGTCATGGGTGTCGTCTGGTTTGCTGGAAATGTATGTATCGCACAGACAGCCATGATGCAAAATGACGACATTGCCGTGAGATATGAATCGTCGCTCAAACCGGCCGCTGAGGAAATAAGCGGTGGTTTTACTTCTCTAAGAACTGAATTGGAAGAAATTTTCGGTTGGGATGCGGACTTTAGCACCCAAGTTATTTTGATCAAAAGCAATGCCAAATTTCAGGGGATGACCGGCAGCGGTCTAATCGTCGCGTTTGCGGTTCCTGAAAATAATGCTATCGTCATTGACTACTCCAAGATGAACACGCATCCCTTTACTTTAAGAACTGTAATGAAGCATGAGCTGTGTCATCTGCTACTTCATCATCACATTGATGACGACCACCTGCCCAAGTGGCTGGATGAAGGCGTTTGTCAATGGGTCAGTGACGGTATTGCCGAAATTGCAATTGATTACAAACGATCTATGTTAAATACGGCAGTTCTGTCTGATCGCCAATTTAGCCTTTCCGATTTGACACACCGATTTCCGAAGGGTAGAAATTCAATGATATTGGCGTATGAAGAAAGCAAAAGCATCATTGAATATGTCAATCGTAACTACGGCAGAGAAAGCATCTTGGAGATCCTTGGCTCTTTGAAGGACGGTCAATCAGTAGAAGCTGCAATATATAGTAGTCTCGCGGTATCGCTGGATGAGCTGGAAAAAGAATGGCTGGACAATCTACGAGATACCCCGCGTTGGATTGCCTTTATCGCAAATCACATTTACGGTATCCTGTTTTTTATGGCCGCAATCTTTTCGATGATCGGCTTCATCCGATTGATGATACAAAAAAGAGCATATAAAGATGTAGACGATGAAGATGATTAGAAGTGATTTCAACCTTCGGTCAGCATAAATGCACCCGCCCGCATCTATGATTCATGCCATACCCCGGGGATCACCGTATTGCAAAATTTACAGCGACTTCCAATCAGGTTGTAAATAGGGATCACGTATCCCTGCCGCTCGATTAGTAGTTTTTTACAGTTGTGGCAATAGGTGTGGTTGCCCTCGTGTTTTGCGACATTGCCGACATAAACGTAACGAATACCCTCCTGCATGGCCGTTTCGCGAAACCGGGTTAGCGTCGACACCGGGGTCGGAGGCAACCGATCCAATTTATACCGCGGGAAAAAACGTAGAAAATGCAAGGGGTGATCTGGTCCAATATTCTCTACAATCCACCCGCACATGCGTTTGGTCATGTCCTCATCATCCACATACCGGGGAACCACTAAGTTGATTATCTCGAAATGAATTCCCTGTTCATGAAGGGTTATAAACGTATTCAGCACCGGTTTGAGGCGACCACCGTTCAGTTTGCGATAAACATCATCATCGAAAGATTTTAGGTTCAGACTAGCCGCATCCAATACCTTGCAAAGCTCCAGCAATGGTTTTTTATTAATATAGGCATTGGATACCCACAGGTTGAATAATCCCGCATCTCGAGCCAAACGGGCGGTATCGATCATGTATTCAAAAAAGGTAATCGGTTCGGAGTAGGTGTAGGCAATTGATTCGGCCTGAGATTTTTGGGCATTTTCAATCACATCGGCTGGGAAAAAATCATAGGTATATGGAACCTCATGAGGATTGGCTTGGGAGATTTCCCAATTTTGACAATTTAGACAGCGAAAATTACAGCCGGTGGTTGCTAGGGAAAATGCCTTTATGCGCGGTTTGAAATGGAAAAGTGGTTTTTTTTCTATCGGATCCGTGTTGACCGCACACGGATTTCCGTATGTCAGGCTATAAAGGGTGCCGTCTTTGTTAATTCTGGATCGACATACGCTGCGGTCTCCTGGAGCCAAAACGCAACGATTGGGACAAATGCCGCAAACTACTTTTTCTCCAGATATTTTTTTATAGAGATAACCCTCATGGGACCATTTCCAGAGTTTTTGGGGTGCATCTCCCTTGAACACACGACCTCGGATATCATCGGCGATGGCAGCTTCCGATATGGTTCCGGTCAATGGCCATTGCGTCTGACCGGAAAGAGTAGACGTAAAAAAAGCAGCGCCGCAATAAATGAATTGGCGTCTTGATAGTTTTTTCATAGTGGACCCCGATGTGTTATTTGTGGCGACCTCCTAAGCTTTTTGGAATTTTCGGGCGCCAATCACCAACAAACTTATCAGTTTTAGGCCTATCAACCCAGTTATTGCCCAGAGAATTCCAAAATATGGAATTAAAACAACGCTGGTAAGCAACGTGCCGCAGGCGGCACCCATCAAATCTGCGGAAAACGTGCGAGTAGCGGCGACACTGCCGCTGCCTCTCAGATAAAGCGCTATCGGGAATTGCAGACCGCACGCCAACGAAACCAAAAACCCAAATACCAAATAGAATATTACCGGCAGACGATCCCCAAATTCTGTGAGGGCTGCTAACAGAGCGGCCAACAAGATAATTAACAATCCGTCGGTGAGCATGAGAATCGGTCTCCCGTGGCGGCGCTGTTTCTGACCTATCCAAGCACCGGGCAAGAGGCCGGCTAAGAATACAGTGATGATGATTCCGATTTGCAGATAAATATAGCCGAAATAAATTTGAAATGCAAAGATAACCAGTATTTCACAACCCATGGTCATACTGCCGGTAGTGAACAGGACAAACTCCTCACGGGAAATTTGAAACAGATAGATGCTCGTTCCTATAAAGAGGATTCCAAAAAAAAATAGCGGAGATGTTTGGAATTTTGCAAACCATTGGGAAAACATCACACGCATCAGGAAAGGAGAATGATCGATATTCTTGGGTGTTGATGGGTCTAAACGATTGTTCAAGTGTTCGATTCTCTGCTGCGTAAGGTTTCCGTAGTAAAATCCGCTTATATAAGAGGTGAGAATTCCTCTGCGATCCAAAATTGCCGGAATGTCGGTGTTGAGAGGGCTATTACTGCAGAGAAAGAACACTTTTTGGCCCGGCAGGAGGATGACGTTGTTAAAATAATCCTTCACGGTATTATAAAGGGACGACAGTTTTTGGCGTTGCGGTTCTGCCAGATAATTTTCAAATCCCTGCATAGAAAAAGCCAGAACTCCCCGGGGGGACAGATGTTGCCGGGCAAGCTCAAAAAACCGATCCGTATAAAAGCGATTCATCTGAAAGGTGCTGGGTTCCGATAAATTAACAATAACGACATCGTACATTTTTTCAGTAGTTGCCAAGTAAGCTCGGCCATCTTGATGGATTACCTTCAAACCGGGTATTTTTTTGATCAGGTTAAACCGAAATTGCACGGTGGTGACGTCTGGATCCAATTCGACATAATCTAAGGTTGTCAAACGATATTTTTGCAATTCCTGCATAACCCCGCCTTCAGCCGAAATCAACAAAACATGGTCGATGTCTTCGATCTGGGACAGGGGATAGTGGATCGTTTCCTCTGCAATACTTGCATTTTGACTGCTGAACACCGGCACACCGTCTTCAAACAACGTAAATTGCTCTTTGTCTTGATGCACGGCAATACGTCCGTAGCGGGTTTCTCGATAAAAGACCAGTTTGCCTTGACGGGGAGCTAGAGAACCTTTTTCCCCAAAGACCCCAACGCACAGAAGCACACCGACCAGGGCTAACGACAAAAGAACCTGCGAACGGTTTCTCTGTGCGATGGGAAAAAGAAAGTAGATTGTGATCAATAAGGGCAGGTGAGCAAACAATACAGCTTGCATGGGAGTCATAAAATAAACTAAGGCAAAGGAGAAAATGATGCCACCTGAAATGTCGCCGATATTGTCGGTGATATAGATTCGCGAACCTGGATAGTCAGGTGTCTCAGCGCGGAGAGCAAAAAGGCTAAAAGGCAAGACCAAACCTAGAATCAAACAATAGGGGGAAATAACAAAAAAGGTAAACAGCCACGTGGGATAAAAACCAACTGAACTTCCGTGTATAAATACAATGTCACGCAGTAGACGGATGGCCGGGATTTGCACACTGGCAAGACCGCACAAGAGCAAGGAAAGCCAACCAAGTCGTGTGGGCGTGGCTTTCCAAAGGCGATGCGCAATAGTACGGGCCAGCAGAGTTCCAAGGCCGCCTAGTATCAACCAATTGAAAAGAATCAAGGCAATGACAATTTCGTTGCCCTGAAACTGAGCTAAGAATTCACGAATGGTCAAAAGCTGGGTAACCACGGAGGAGATACCCGTGGCAATGACCACCTGTACTATGGCTCGATCTTTACTGTTCTTCAAAATATTGAACCTGGTAAGTCATGACATCCAGTTCAGAACTTTTCCAGGCATCTGAAGACAGACCGGCTTTCAGGCACAAATGGGATAAAAAATCTTCAGGACGTGGCAATTGTTCCCACACTTGAGGAAGAAACGTGGCACTAGCACGGCCTTTACGGATAATGACCCCATCGACATTGACGCGCAGTTTTTTTAGCAAGTCTTCACCATCATGAAACGTTAAAGGCTCGGGTTCGGTTAACACGCTGACTTCAATCTTTGTCTGTTCCAGTTCTTGATTCGAAAGTGGTGCGAAACGAGGATCGTGAAAAGCTGCATTAATGGCGTTGCGCTTGACACCGTCAATAATGCTTTCCGTAGAGGTCAGATTGCCAATACACCCTCTCAATTGCCCTTGGATTTTGAGGGTAACAAACGTCCCGCAGTGTGATTGGAAGCTATTGTCCTGCAGCGCCTGTGTCAGCGATTGGGATGTTGTTTTTAAAACATCTTGCTCCAATTTTTTCGAAATGGTCTGTCGGGCCAGTTCAATCAGCGTCTGCCCCTGTTCTTGGCTGAAACGAAATCTGGAATCAGGTTTTTCTTGCATGGGTAAATCTCCAAAAAAAGCGACGGCGGCATAACCGACAACCCGTGAACGATCACCGGCGGTATCACCGCTGTTGGAATAATGAAGCAGAACCGGTTGCCATTGATGGCGTCGGGCCATGTGAAGCAGGATCGAGATGGGTGAAGCCCCGCAAGCCCTATTGTCTGATTTAATCAATTGGCCGGGATTCAATTCCATGATCATACGAATTGTTTCCCGATCACGGATCACCGCATCAGAATAAGGGAGATAATGAGAAAGGTCCGAGCTGACAATCAGGACAGTGTTGCGATCCATTATTGAATCCAGCACTTCGGAAAGCGATTTCGCATCCGCTTGGCCAACGATAATTGGAACGAGCTGAAATTTTCTAAGATACGATTGTAAAAACGGCAATACGACTTCAATAGAATGTTCTCGATCAGAGGAGATTGGGATTGATTGAAATAAATTTGAATGCAAATGCACTCTTTTCGCATCGTCATGCAGGTTAATTTGGCCTAGCGGGGTTTGATATGCAGTTGCATCGGTAACAGCACCGTTTCTAAAACCAATAAAATGGTCGGGTCCTAGCAGAATTATTTTGGAAAATTGATTTGGCTCTAAAACCAGCGCTGCATGGGCCGCCGTCCATCCGGAATAAATGTACCCTGCATGAGGCATAATTACGGCCCTCAGATATTTATTCCGGGGAAGCTGCACCTGGGTTTTTTGTGCTTTGTGGGTGAGTTCCGCTATGACGTGTTTTAATTTCGAAGGATCTGATGGATAAAAACTGCCGGCACGAATCGGCTGACGCACGTTTTCTGCAAGAACGCTAAAACAACACCAACAAACGATGCCGACCGTCCCTAATATGGTAATGACCAATTTGGAGATTGACTTCATAAATCTGGATTAATTAATCAAGTCTTAACGGTTTGTTATTATTAATACAATGGACACGACATGACTGTCAAATAAAAATGCAGCCACGCAAGGGATCAAATGGTTGCTTCGATTATGGTTTCTTCAACAGGTGGGTCGGAGGTGCTGACGGCTTCGCTGAAAAGCGGTTTCCATTCGTTGCGGTACATATTGTTTAACACCACATTGAACATGAACACTAGGACATCATAGGCCGTCATTTTGGGTTCGGATTGGGATAATTGCTTTTGAGTATATGCGTGATGTTCGTATAAAAATTTGAGATCCGCTAATTTCTGTAAAAAATTAATGGCTTCGGTTCTGGGTCCTGATGAATCGTGAAAATTTTGCGATTTGCTTTCCAGATCGGCTTTAAACTGGCACACTTTGGAATGGGTAGATTTTAGTAATAGTTTACGAATGTGAGTCTTTTCGAAAATGGCCTGTGAATCGACATAGTTTTTGATGACCTCTTCCAGTGACCTTCTTTCTTTCGATAGTACCTTTGTGAACATACGCAGAACGGTTTCAGGCAGGCTCACATTGACGGATTTCAGAACGTTCTCAGCATCACCCGTCTTCAACTGAAATTCAACGACTGCGCTATGCCAGAAAATTCGGCTGGCTTCTTCAAACATGTCACTTTGACAACCATCTAGTTTATTGGAATTAATCAGCATATTGCGAATGTCGGCGAAAAGCTTGGCGGTTTGCTCGAATAAAAGTTCACCTGTGATTGCTTTGTAAATCATTACCATCATGGCATGCCAATCCTGCAGATGCAAAATTTTACCAAGGTTTCTATACTTAAAAATCAACACACTATTTTTGATAAAGTGCGATGGTGTGGCGTAGAAAGGTGTACCACCCAGCAAGGGTTGCTTGGTTTTTTTGTACTTGCATTTTTCAAAATCAACGGCTGTCTCAACATCAATGATGCCCAATGAAAATTCAGATGCGGATCTCAAAAATAGGGGATATCTTGCAGGATCACCGGCAACAAACAAGTTGTCGGGCTTAAGATCCCGCATGGATATTCTTTTTTCTCGCAACCATGCCAGAAGATCCAACAAATTAGCGGTGATGGACGCCATCTGGACTTTATTTTGCTCAAGTGAAGACCTGTGCAGGTATTCTTTGATCGTTTTGCGATATAGATAAACTTGCTGGGAATTGTCCTGCATAGCTCTCTTTAGCAGTCGATTCAGATCGAGCAAAAATTTTTGTGGAATATTTCTGCCATCCGAGATGACCTCTTTTCCGGCGAGATGCGTAAAAAACCATGTTTGCAGGTGATACAGCGGGACAGTCTCCGTTAGCCCCGATTTATTTATCAGGCGTCGAATATCGGCTTCACACCGATTATATACCTCCCGCACATCGAAAATTGCGTCATCCTCAATACCGTATCTTCCTTTAAATTTAGCCGGATCCCAAATGATTTGCGCGTTTTCCGAAATTTCTTTGGCCATCGAATTCTTAATATCATGCAGCCCCTCGAGAATATGCCCGAGGAAATAGTATTTTGAAAGGTCCATAAAATATACGAACGAATTATTAATTTTCAGATATTCCTGATATTCTGTATTACGACGCAGCCATTCGATGTATTTTTGTTCAAGCTGCTCCGGTGAATAACTATCAGAACCCGTAAAAGATTGAAATAATCCTATAATAACGGATACCTTAGGGATGATACATTCTTTGGGGGCAAGCTTGTCAACAATCTCCGTTTCGGATTTGATGCTTTTAATATATTCCTCAAAATCGCGGATCGGCTTCACCGGAATCTTGATCACCATGTGGACATCATAAATCACATAATAGCATTTACTTTTGCTACCGCTCTCTTCACCCAAGGGACCGATGGTCATGCGCCGCTTGACCCAATCCCCCATATGCTTAACCCTTAATTCGTATATATGGTTGAGGCCGGATGTCTTGGAAATCAACGGCGCAAATTCTACGAGGGCATCGGGTTCCGCACCGAGCTGAAGCTTGTATAGGTTCAAAAAAAAGCGAACGATATCGATACGAGTGGGGATCTCATCTTTGACTTCCTGAGAACAATCAGGTTGTTTCCGATTCCGGGTGGAATTTGGGTTTCGCTTTAACAGGAGATGAAAAAACAAAATGAATAGCAAAAGAAGTAAAGCGGTTAGTAAGACCGCAGGATTCACGACCTCAGATTCGACCGGGGTGCGGTTCTTATTAAGGACTTTATTTATTTGGTTTTCTATCTGGCCGAAATTTTTTATGATATTATTCTTGACGCCTGCAAAAAAATGTCTGAGATTTCGCTTACCATAGGTTTTGATTTCATACTGGTCAATTAGGTATATTTCGCTATTGATCTCATAGAAAATCGAGTCCCCTGATTCCCAGGTTTGATCAACCGTTTTAATGGAGCCGTCTATGAAAACCAGAACTTCCTTATCGCTAAAAAAAACATATACAGCGGAACCCACAACTGTCGCGATAGCTACCAAGACGACTGTTTTTATAAGAGTTTTCATGCCAAGAATACGTCCTGTACCAGGAGTGGTGTTTTCTCAGAAAATGTGATGTCGGATAATATAAATCGGCTAAAATTTCAGGAACTTTAGCGAAATACTGGAATCTGTTCGTTATAAACCCATCGGGTTATTAGTAAAAAATTGACCCCGAGTGGAGTTTAATCTATACTTTTTTAACTCTTTTAAATAGCATCTCTTCTAATCGAAAAAATGTGGAAACTTGTCTTTATCATTTTAGCGCTTCTTTATGCTCTGAATCCTTATGATTTATTTCCGGATATGATCGTCGGATGGGGATGGCTGGATGATTTAATCATTCTCGGTCTTTTGGGACGTTATCTTTACAACTTAAAGAAGAAAGTTGAGTCTTCTCAAAAATATTTCGGCCGCGGAGAACAATCATCCCGTAATACGCATGGAAATTATACCCGAAACGACCATACGTCCGGAACCAAGTCAGAATTCGGAGAAACATCCATGCCGTGGGACCCCTATAAAATCCTCGAAATTAAACGCAATGCGTCACCTGAGGAGATTAAACGGGCGTATCGACGACTCGCCAACAAATATCATCCCGATAAGGTGGAGCATTTAGGTGATGAATTTAAGTTACTTGCCGAGAAACGCTTTAAAGAGATTCAGAAGGCCTATCAAGAGCTGAGAACTAAATAATTTGAACTCATCGATGCTTTTAGATATTATTATGGATTTTTGTTTTGCAGCAGATAGATCCCTCGGAAAACTTGCCAAATGGCTACGGATTATGGGATTTGACACAGATTACGAATCAGATACATCCAGTCGATTCTTTTTGGAAAAACTAGAAAAAAAGCGGATTCTCCTGACTCGAACCGAAAAAATTAAGAAGATGTTTGCCGACCACAGGATGGTTTTTATCGATTCAAATGACCTGACCGAACAGCTCAAACAGGTCATCAATGAAATTGGATTGACCATCGAGGATATCCGACCATTTTCAAGGTGTATAGAGTGCAACATATCGATTGTTGATATCGGCAAAGATTCCGTTTTTGGGTTCGTGCCGGATTATGTTTGGGAGACCCAGGAGAGATTTCAGAGATGCCCGCAATGTGATCGAATTTATTGGTCTGGAAGTCATTCCAAACGTAGTTTGCAAAAAATCGGACGGTTATTTCAATGATTATTTTGAGAGATCTGCCATTCTTTACGTAGGAAAATATGGGTAAGGACACAAAAATCATTGCTTTAGAGGGACGTTTGAGAGAGTGCAATAACGTGATAACGTTGGGCGTCCGTACAAATTTTACGGATTACACGCCCGAAGAGGCCAACTTGATACGAATGGCTCAAAAAATTTTCTATCCCTCCACCTTTTATGCGGATTTATTTGATGCCATTGGTAAGTCGACCTTTCCAAGTTACCATACCTATAAATGCGTTCAGGATAAAATCAAACAAACGGCCCTTTTTGAGTTACTCAACATACCCCATCCGCGTACGCGTGTGTTTTATGGAAAACGTCAAAAAATTACTATCCCCGACCATTTTGCGTATCCTTTTGTGGCTAAGATTCCACGTGGCTCCGCCATGGGGCGTGGCGTCTATTTTATCGAAAACAAGGACGCGTTGATGAATTATCTGCAGATCACAAACGTGGCCTATATTCAGGAATATTTGCCGATTGACCGCGACATTAGAGTTGTCGTTATCGGCCAAAGGATCGTGCATGCCTACTGGCGCATTGCACCCCAGGATGACTTTCGCAGTAATGTGGCTGTCGGCGGCGTTGTGACCCTTGATAGGGTACCGTCTATGGCGCTCGATCTAGCACTGCATACAGCCGAATCATGTGGCTGGGACGATGTCGGCATCGATATTTGTCAGTATAAAGGGCAATATTATGTCATTGAGGCAAACATGAAATACGGAAAGGAAGGCTTCCGATTGGCTGGTATTGATTATTATAAACTAATGCAAGAGCTCATAAAAGATGGAAAAATATAGAGGGGATAGTATCCTGGTTGAATTGAAGGCGTTGCTCGACCAGAAGGAGACTGAAAATTTTTCTTCTCTAGCGACATTGACCACCCAAGGTGTTCGACGGTATTCAGAAACGAAAATCGATTCCGGATATCGTCAGGGATTTTCAGTAGATGTGGATCGCATTCTTCACTCACTCGCATATGCTCGTTACATTGATAAAACCCAGGTGTTTTATCTCGTTAAGAATGACCATATCACCCATAGAGTGCTTCATGTGCAACTGGTTTCTAAGATCGCCCGAACAGTCGGCCGATTTTTACGTTTGAACGAAGATTTAATTGAGGCGATTGCCCTAGGACATGATATCGGCCATACACCGTTCGGGCATGATGGAGAAGATTTTCTTTCGGAAATTTGCCGGAATCAGGGTATCGGATCTTTTCATCACAACCTGCAGAGCGTTCAGTTCCTCGAACGAGTCGAACGTAAAGGCCAAGGCTGGAACCTATGCCTCCAAACCCTCGACGGCATTCTTTGTCACGATGGTGAGCTTCACGACCAGCGCTTAACACCGTTGCGGAATAAGACATTTGATTCCCTGGACCAAGAAGTCGCTTTAAAAAAATCGGATCCGGCAATGCTTCTTACCCCAATGACCCTTGAAGGTTGTTTGGTGCGTATGTGCGATACCGTCAGTTACGTCGGCCGCGACATTGAAGATGCCATACGCCTCAAATTGATTCAACGATCGGATTTACCGCAGAAATGCGTTGAAGTTCTGGGTCAAACCAATGGGACAATTGTCTTTAACCTGGTGACGGATCTGATTCGGAGCAGTTATCAACAGGCTTACATCGCCTTCAGTCCAGATGTGTCTGCCGCACTAAAACAACTCAGAAAATTCAACCTAAACGTTATTTATCTGAACCCAAAAATAAAAAAGCATACCGATCGCATCAAAAAACTTTTTGAAAGGCTTTTTGAACAATATCTCGATGACCTAGACAAACAGCGAAAATCGTCCGCAATTTATGGCCAATTTCTGGAGAATATGTCTGAAGGCTATATTCAACGCCACGAACCGGCTGAGATTGTCAGAGATTTCATCGCAGGCATGACCGATCGCTACTTCTTAAATCAATGTCCTGAATCCATGCGGCCTGAATTTCAAGCATTCTGATTTTATATTGCCTTCTGCAATGTGATGTTGCTTTGGGATTTTCGCTGTAGGAGTATCACGCAAAATAACGGCCTTGCAATACCACACCAAAGACGAGGGCAGCAGATGCATCAGGTTCGTACCTATAGAAATATCATTCATTCGCATAGCTTGCTTCCCTTTAGAGTTGTCGTGCAGGAGACCGACCTTCTAGTACATGCTGACTCAAAACTAGAGATTGAGGCCAGGGACTTGGTTTTGCAGGTTCGAGGATATCTGGAAGCATTTATCAAAAGGCATCCTGCCTTTGCCACCTCTCTCACGCCCTGGGATTTAACCGAACCGGCACCGAACATTGTTGCTGACATGGTGAAGGCGGGCAGAAAAGCGCGAGTCGGTCCCATGGCAGCAGTTGCCGGAGCCATTGCGGAACATGTGGGTCGCGGGTTGCTGAAAAAGACAGATCACATCATTGTTGAAAACGGAGGAGATATCTTTCTCAAAACAGACGCACCGGTCACTGTCGGGGTATTCGCCGGTCAATCACCGCTGAGTCTTCAACTTGGAATTCGGCTTAGTGCCGATCAAAAACCGGTTGCCGTGTGTACGTCTTCTGGAACTGTTGGACATTCTCTGAGTTTTGGAAGCGCAGATGCCGTCTGTGTCGTATCGGATTGCTGCGCACTAGCGGATGCGGCCGCAACATCCATCGCCAATTTAATAAAGTCGGATGCGGATATTAACACAGCTATAAAAAAAGGAAAATGCATTGACGGAATTCGAGGTCTAACGATAATTGTGGGTGATAAAATCGGTATGTGGGGAGAGATGGAAGTCGTTCCCCTGACCGGAAAAAAGGGTTGAGTTTTCCGCATAAACAGCGTAAGTTATAAAATTAATACCGATTTACAATCAGTCTTCAACCTAATAGGGGACAGCTGTGTGCAGCGAAAAAGCTAGTAATGTGATGGTTGACAATTGACTATCGATAATTTTAGGATGTTTTGAAGTTTCAGTGGTTTTGCCATGAAAACAATGTGGGCGCCATGGCGTATTGACTATATTCTGGATGCAAAGCAAAGCGCATGTATATTTTGTGAGGCTCTCACCCCAAATGGCGATCTGACGCTATACAAGGGTACGGACACAATTGTGATCATGAATAAATTTCCTTATATCAACGGTCATCTTTTGGTCGCACCTGTCCGTCACATATCCACCCTGGCTCAACTTAACAAGCACGAAATGGGAGAACTTTTGGCAACCGTTGAACGCTCCGTGGACATATTAGAAAGCGTCATGAAACCCGACGGTTTTAATGTCGGGCTAAATCTGGGAAAAGTTGCGGGGGCAGGCGTAGAAGAGCATCTTCATTTCCATATTGTCCCGAGGTGGTTTGGCGATGTAAATGCACTTACGGTGTTTGCAGATGTGAGAGTGATTCCGGAACACATCAAGGCCACATATGATAATTTAAAGCCACACTTTACTATGTTGGATTTAAGTATTAAAAATTAATGGAGAAATTAAATGAAAAAAGCTACGCTAATTATTTGGGTGATTATCTTCGGCATCATCGCATTGGTGATTTTTCAAAATCAGGCTTTTTTTCTGACAAATCAATCCCTCCGGGTCAATCTTGGTATTATTGATGAATACAACACACCAGAGATCCCCATAGCAATCCTGTTATTATTTTTCTTTTTCTCCGGTATCGTTATTGCCTACCTGTTTAACGTTGCGCCTCGCTACAAAGCCAATCGCACCAATAAAAAGCTCAACGCAGCCGTTGCGGCCCACAACAACGAGGTGACCGAATTAAAGCGCGAAATCAGTTCTTTAAAAGGGGAAGAGGTTACGGAGCAAGTTCAGTCCGCGGAATCCCAAACCGAGATAGCCGGCACCCAAAAAGAACCGGATATCGACGCAACCAAAGATTCCGCAGAGAAAACCGCGAAACTTGAGGTTAAGAAACCAACGGCCAATCCCACCGATACCTCCAATAAACTATCAAACGAAAAAACGACATAGAATTGGTGCCCTCATTTCCTCATTTGATCCATGAACCCTCCTAAATCTACCCCGATGATAAAACAATACCTATCCATCAAGGATGAGTATCCTGGTGCAATCCTGCTATATCGAATGGGCGATTTTTATGAAATGTTTTTTGAAGATGCGGAAGTGGCCTCCCGCATTCTTGAAATTACGCTGACTTCGCGCAATAAAAATGACGAAACGCCTATCCCGATGTGCGGAGTACCTCATCGCGCCGCCCCGAACTATATTGCCCGCTTGATTGATCACGGATACAAAGTCGCCATTTGTGATCAAATTGAGGACCCGGCCAAAGCAAAGGGCCTGGTCAAACGGGATGTCGTGCGGGTGATTACGCCTGGAATGATCATTGAAAATGAATTTCTTGATGAACGCTCCAACAATTACGTTTTGGCCGTTGCCCGACATGGGGACCGCAATGGTATCGCGTATCTCGATATTTCCACCGCTACATTTCGGGTTGCCGAATCAGGTAATTTCCATGCGGTGATTGAAGAAATTCAACGGGTTTCACCGAGCGAAGTCCTCTTGCCGGAACCCTTAAAAGATGATCCCCTCTATGCACCGATTGCTTCGATGTCGCCCGAAATATCTATTTCTTATATAGACAACAGGGCTTTTGAATACCAAAAGGGGTATCAACGGCTTACCGATCAATTTAAAACCATCACTCTGGGAGGGTTCGGTTGTGAGCACCTAACGGCAGGTATTGCAGCCGCCGGTGCTGTGGTATTTTATGTTCGAGAAACTCAAAAGCAAAAACTGGAGCACCTGAATCGGTTGGAATACTATCAATTGGAGAACTACCTGCTAATTGATGAGCTTAGCTGGCGCAACCTTGAACTTTCGATAAATATTCGAAGCGGATCACGCAAGGGAACGTTGCTGGCGATCATTGATCGGACCTTAACAGCCATGGGAGCCCGATTGTTGAAAACCTGGCTGCGTTACCCCCTGATGGATCCCAAGGAAATTCAGTTGAGGCAAGATGCCGTCGAAGAAGTAAAAACGCACGTGCAATTGCGACGTCGTATTCGTGATTGTCTCAAAGATATCCACGACCTTGAACGCCTTGGAAGCAAAATCGCCATGGGGCATGCCAATGCACGGGATCTCACCGCTCTGAAACGCTCTTTGCGAATGCTGCCTAAACTTTGGACCTTGCTTTCACAATTTAAATCAGAATTCGTTTACCCGCAGATCAATTTAGATAAATTGAATGAAGTGGCCGATCTCATCGATCGCGCCATTCGGGAAGATGCACCACCGACAATCAACGAAGGCGGTATGATCAAAACGGGATTTAATCAAGAGCTGGATGAGCTATTGGAGATCAGCAGGGATGCTAAGGGCTGGTTGGTACAACTGGAAATCCGGGAAAAAGAAGCGACCGGCATAAACGCCCTCAAGGTAAGTTACAATAAAGTATTCGGATACTACATCGAAGTGCCCAAGACCCGTTCAGCATCGGTTCCGCCTCACTATGTCCGCAAACAAACTTTAGTAAATGCCGAACGATACATCACGGATGAACTCAAAACCTTTGAAATGAAGGCGCTCGGTTCCGAAGATCGAAGGGCCGTTCTTGAATTTGATCTATTTAACGAAATTCGCGAAGACGTCATCAAAAATCATCAACACACTCAGAGAGCAGCCGAATTCTTGGCTCGTCTTGATTGTGTGGCAAATTTGGCGGAAATTGCCGACCAAAATAACTACTGTCGACCGGAAATAAAAACCGACGGATGCATTCATATTGAGGACGGACGCCACCCGGTAGTTGAAAAAATGATTACTGCTGAACGTTTTGTCCCTAATTCTCTAACTGTGGATGACCGGGAGAATCAAGTTTTGATTATCACCGGGCCGAATATGGCCGGCAAATCAACGGTGTTACGTCAGGTGGCGCTGTTGGTCATTATGGCTCAAATAGGATCATTTATCCCTGCCAAGCAGGCATCGATCAGCATAACCGACCAAATTTTTACACGGGTGGGTGCCCTGGATAATCTCTCCCACGGCCAGAGTACCTTCATGGTTGAAATGGAAGAAACCGCCAATATTCTCAACAATGCGACCGATAAGAGTTTGGTGATTATGGATGAAATCGGCAGAGGAACAAGCACGTTTGACGGTCTGAGCATTGCGTGGGCAGTGGCGGAGTATCTACATGATTTAAACGGCAGGGGGGTGAAAACCCTTTTTGCAACCCATTACCACGAATTGACAGAACTCGCTCAGACCAAAGCCAGGGTAAAAAATTTTAATATCGCCGTCAAAGAATGGAACGATGAAATTATTTTTTTGCGTAAGCTGGCAAAGGGTGGAACCAACCGAAGTTACGGCATTCAAGTCGCCAGGCTTGCCGGAATTCCATCTCATGTCATTCGCCGTGCTAAAAAAATCCTTTACACTATTGAGCAGGAAGGACACCTATCACAGGAAATATCGTCTTTGAATGGCGGAAAAAAGGCCACTCAAAAAGGTCCCGTGCAAATGGACCTTTTTCGGCAAGCTGAGAACCTCGTCATCTCCAAGTTGAACACAGCCGACATATCCAAAATGACACCCTTGGAGGCGCTGAATTTTTTAAATGAGTTACAAGAAAACACGAAAACTGATAAAACCTAGACGTCTGACGACTAAAAACACCTATGGCTAGAAAAAATAAACATATACTTCTTTTTTCACTCGTTTACCTCTGTGTCTGTCTATTGTGGCCGCTAAATGGCCAAGCAACAACGCCTAAAAAAGCATATTTCGAGGCTGAAGCCTGTTACAAGAAGCTTCGCAACTCTTCGCAGAAGATGAAATATCGTGAAAATTGGCTGCGATGCATTGAGAAGTTTGAGAAGGTTTACCGGCTAGATCCGTCTGGATCCTGGGCACCGGCAGGTTTGTACATGTCCGCTAAGCTTTATCAGGAACTTGCGAAACGATCGGGCAAAAATTCCGATCAGCGGGAAGCTTTAGATAATTATAAGCGTATCATCAAACGTTTTCCCGACAGCCGTTATCGTCAAAAAGCCGCCAGAGAAGCTCGAACGCTCTCGGCGACCACGGGGACGAAAACCACGGTTAGTAAAAAGACATCTAAAACTACCCGGAATATCGACGGTAAGGATAAATACCTTAATGCTGAAGCTTGCTATAACTCCCTGCAGCAAAATTCTGGTAAAATGAAATACCGCCACAATTGGCTGCAATGTATTGAGAAATTTCAATCGATTTACCATGATAATCCTACCGGTCCCTGGGCCGCCGCCAGTCTATATATGTCTGCCAAACTCTATGAAGGCCTTTATCAGTATTCAAAGCGAAAATCTGATCTGCAAGCCGCCTATGATGTATACTCTCAAATTATCGACGAATTTCAGGACAGCCGCTACAACGTGAAAGCATCTTTGTTGATCGATCGTATGCCTGAATTTGTAAAAAGGGAATCTACAACTCAAGGGGATGCGATTGCGCAACAAATAGAGTCAAATTCCAAAACACCATCCCCCGTTTTGCACAGCAGCACGGTAATGGTGGACAACTTGCGCTTTTGGTCCAATCCGAATTACACGCGGGTCGTCATCGATACCAGCGGTGAAACCTCATATGATCACCATCTTCTAAAAAAAGATCCTTCAATCAATAAACCCCAACGACTGTACATTGATTTAAGCAACAGCCGGTTGGGTGAAAATATAAAAAAGACCATCCCCATCAACGATGATTTGCTCAGCGATGCCCGAGCCGGTCAATATACCAATAATTCGGTCAGGGTCGTCGTTGATATCAAATCATTTAAATCTTATAAAATTTTTTCCCTAAAAGATCCGTTCCGAATCGTAATTGACGTGTGGGGCACCGCCGGTCAGAAGTCGGATCCGAAACAGCCCCCCATGGCCTCATCCAAGAAAAGTGGTAAACTTCCTTCCAGCTCATTGGCCAAACAACTGGCCCTCGGGGTAAGCCGAATTGTTATCGATCCTGGGCATGGCGGTCGAGATCACGGTGCACCGGGATATCTAAAAGGTGTTCACGAGAAAGACATTGTGCTTCAAATCGCGCGGCGATTAGCGAAAAAGGTTCGAAAAGAGCTGGGTTACGAGGTCATCATGACTCGCAACAGCGACAGATTTCTAACTTTAGAAGAGCGTACGGCCATTGCCAACACTAAAAATGCCGATTTATTTTTATCAATTCACACCAACTCCCACAGGGATCGCAGAGCGTATGGCATTGAGACCTATTTTCTAAATTTAGCGACCGACGATGAAGCCATTCGAGTCGCAGCGATAGAAAATGCCACCTCAACAAAAAATATCAGTGATTTGCAGACGATATTATATGATCTGATGCAAAACGCAAAGATTAACGAATCCAGCCGCTTGGCTAGCCACGTGCAAGGTCGTATGGTGGGATATTTAAAACAAAAACGCTACAGCCGTATCAAAGATAAAGGTGTGAAACAGGCACCGTTTTATGTTTTGCTGGGTGCCCAAATGCCGGCTATTTTAGTCGAAACGTCTTTTATCAGCAATCCGCGGGAGTGTAAACGACTATTAGATCCAAAATACCAAGAGCGTTTGTGTGATGGCATCATCAAAGGCATTCGAGGCTATGTCAAAGAAACCATTCCCACCGCATTTTTTAAAGATCGCCCTGATTTAAGGCCCCAAAGTTAGATAAAAACACAACTCCAGCGGTTATACCGGCAATCATAAATATGTTCCGTTTGGTCCAGATCAATAACAGGCGAAGATATTTTTGTATAATCATCCAAGGTTATCGTAATTAATGATTTTTGCCCATCTCAGCCGTCTCCCGACAGCCATGAGGTTTTCAAATTGACAAATAGAAGCTGATGCTTTATCCAACGGTAATTTATTTACACACTAAAATTGACGGAGGTGGAAAATGACATACGAAAACATTATCTATGACCTAAAAGACGGTATTGCAACCATCACGTTTAATCGGCCAAAGGCATTAAATGCACTAAATGATGCTCTGCTCGCTGAATTGTCGCAAGCTTTAGATGAAATTGCGGCAAATTCAGATATCCGGGTTCTGATTTTGACCGGTGCCGGCGATAAGTCATTTGTCGCCGGTGCTGATATCAACGAGCTTGCCACCCGCAATTCACTGCAGGCCAAGTTTTTTGCACGTTATGGGCAAAACATCATCGATAAGATGCAACAAATGCCGATTGCGGTGATCGCAGCGGTAAACGGGTTTGCTTTGGGAGGCGGTGCGGAAATCGCGCTTGTCTGTGATTTTATTTATGCGTCGGAAAAGGCCAAATTCGGTCTCCCGGAAATAAACCTGGGCCTCATTCCAGGTTTTGGGGGCACCCAGCGTCTGCCCCGGTTGATCGGTAAGAATTTAGCAAAAGAACTGATCTTTACCGGCAAAATGATATCTGCTGCCGAAGCACTGCAGATAGGTTTGGTCAATAAAGTTCTCCCCCCCGACACTCTCATGGAAGAAGTGGGCAAAATCGCAATGGAAATTGCCTCCAAAGGGCAGGTCTCCTTACGCGCTGCAAAGCAGGCAATCAATGACGGACTAAACGTCGACTTAGCAACCGGCTGTGCCATCGAGATCGACTCATTTGCCCTCTGCTTTGCCAGTCCGGATGCCAAGGAAGGGACCACCGCTTTTTTAGAGAAGCGAAAAGCCGATTTTAAAGGAACGTTACAAGGGTAACGAGTGCTGCACGGCACAAATACGAACAGGTTCCCATCCCAAAATGGTCGTTTTTCCGATTGAAAATAGCCTTTTCGGATGGGAACTAACTTGCAACCAACATGACGGATAAAAACATAGTCTATGTTCAGCTGGGTTGGGGCACATTGCTTATTTTAGCGGGTGTTGGGGTGTTTTTTCGGATACCTCAAGTTATGCCCCAAATAAAGCAAATCGAGTATTTTGCGTCAATTATCTGGTTTGTTTATTTTTGTTTCTATATGCTTGGAATTTTGTTGATATTGGGCGGGGCAAAAAAAATCTACACAAATTACAAAAAAATAAAACACCAGAATTCAAACGATGCGTGACGAAAAAGCAGCCAATGGCACGAATACAGTATCCGCGACCTCGAATGTCAAGGATAATCACATCAGACATCTCGAGTCCGAGGTGGCATACCGAACTCGCC